>JAKMEV010000405.1:0-7510 GCA_022425785.1 Akkermansiaceae bacterium
CTCCAGGGAGAACCACCGGCGGAGAGGTCTTTTTCCCAAGCTGCGATCTTGGCTGGAAGGCCTTTGTCGTAGGCTTTCTTTTCGCCGTCGAGTTTGGCGATGCGTTCCTTGCGTTGTTTTTCCTTCGCGTCGATATCGGACTTAATCTCTTTCTCGCGATTGGTGATGGCGAGTTTGGCGGCATTGATGTCGTCTTCGCGCTTTTTTTCGGCGGCCGGCAAGGCGGGATCGCGTTTTTGTAAGTGCTCGGCGAGGGTTTTCTCCAAAGTGGCGTGGTCTTGATCAATTCCTTCGCTAAAGTGGGTCAGGGTAGCCTTAACCTCGGCCTCGGCGGGCGGGCGGTTGAGGATGCGGTAGAAGAGTTCCTCGATCATCTGTCGATCATCTTTGGTGTCCTTGGCGATCTTGGAGATGGCATTCTTGGGATCGTTGATGGCATTGCCGACAGTGGGTCCACTCAGAAGAGCCATGATGGGACCGAGTTGCATATCGGTATTGCGTTCGCATTCGCAGGAGCTTTCACGAACGGGGCGACCGAAGTTGGAGAGGAAACCGTCGGAGAGTTTGACGCCGACGTCGGGCAAAGAAGCGGCGCGTGTTCCGGCGGGGACTCCGGGGAAGCGGCTGCTGGCTCCGGTGACGGCGTGGATGGAGTCGTAAAGAACCTCGGCGGGAAGACGACGGGCCTTCGCGTGGGAGAAGTTGATGGTGTCGTCGTTATTCCACTTGTTGGTTTCGATGGAGAGTTGGTAGGTGCGGGATTTGCAAATGACGCGCATCAACTCGCGGACATCGAAGCCGCTCTCGACGAAGTGTTTCGTGAGCCAATCGAGAAGCTCGGGATTCGAGGGAGGATTGCCGGCGCGGATGTCATCGAGCGGTTCGATAATACCGGTGCCCATCATGTATCCCCAAACGCGGTTGGCGTAGCTGGAAGCAAAGTAACGGTTGTCAGGTGACACAACCCAGTCGGCGAGCTTGTCGCGGCGCGGAGCGTCTTTTTTCTCGGTGTGCTTGGCGGGGTAGGGGAAGGCGGGTGTGATGACCTCACCGGTGCGCTCGTGTTTCACTTCGCCGCCCTTGTTTTGGTAGACGATTTCGTAGAGCGGTTTGGCTCCTTCCACCGCGGTTCCGCCGATTTTGCTCTTGCCGCTGGCGGGATCGCCTTTCAATCCGACATGCGCGAAGAATGAAGCCATTTCGTAGTAGTTGTCCTGGGTCCAGCGTTCGAAGGGATGATCGTGGCACTTGTTACAATTGAAGCGCGTGGCGAGGAAGAGGTGGGTCGTGTTTTCCATCGTCTCTTCCGGAGTGCGTAGGATCTTGTAGTAAGATGCGGCCGGGTTTTCCTTGTTGGAGCCGGTGGCGGTAATGACTTTGCGGGCGAACTCATCATAAGGGGTGTTGTCGGCGACTTCCTTGCGAATCCATTCTCGGAAGAGCTTGGCTCCCTGCGGGGCGAGGAACTTGCGGTTGACTTGAAGCATGTCGGCCCACTTGTTAGTCCAGAATTCCACAAACTCCGGGCTGCCGATGAGCGAGTCGATTAAGGCGTTGCGTTTGACTTGCGAGTGTCGCACGTCGGCGAGGAATGACTTCACCTGAGCGGCGGTGGGAGGGAGTCCGGTGAGGTCGAGATAAATGCGGCGGACGAAATCGATGTCGGTGCAAATTTCGGAGGGGAGGGTTTTCATGCGCAGCCACTTTTCGGAGACGAGCGAGTCGATCTCGTTGAACTTGGGCGGATCGTTCCAAACGAAGCCGCTGCGGTCACCCATCGCGGTGACGGTGGTGGCGGCGTAGGCTCCTTCGTAACGCACGAGGATGGGTGCCTCGCCACGGCGGAGGACCTTGACGAGCGCGGGATAGCCTTTGACGGTTTCGGCGACTTCGCCATTGCCGCTGGAGACAACGGCCTCGGTGGTGACGTCGCGGGTCTCGCCGTTCGGATAGGTGGCGATGACTCGCATCTGCTGCATCGAGCCGATGTTCTGCACCACGGGGTTGAGCGGGAAGACGTCGATCTTGGTGACCTTGGTGGTCTTCTCCTCGAGCTTGGCTCCTTTGGAGATCCAGGAGCGGATGATCTTATAATAATCGTCGTGCGGCGTGGTGAGTTGGCCGCCTTCGTGGGGTACGGCCGAGGTCGCTTTGAGAAGCATCAGGCTGGCGTCCGGCGAAGCCAGGTTGACGCGGCGGGAGGCTATATCGTCGGTGAAGCCGCGGATGTCGTAGATGGGATCGTAGCCACGAAGGGAAAGCTTAAAGCCGTTTTTGCCGTCCTTGGCGCCATGGCAGGTGCCGGCGTTGCAGCCCATTTTGGCGACGACGGGATTGACGTCCTTGGTCCAGGAGAGGGTGGTGTCTTGTTCCTGGTTGGAAACCTGAACTGCGATGCCCGCCGAGTGGCCGTTGATAGAGAAGTTGATTTTGGAACTACCATTGATCGCGCCCCGGACGATGCCGGTTTTGGAAATGGTGGTTCCTTTGCCTTGAACTTGTTTTTTGACGAGGCGGGTCACGTCGATAATGTCGCCGGAGTCGAGAGTGGCGGAAACGACGACCTGCGCGTAGCGGTAAGGCGTGTCGATGAGGATGTTCTTGGGCTCAACGCTGAGAGTGGTGACCTTGCGGCCGTCGGGGATCTTTTCGGCGTCGAGGGGCTTGCGTTTATCAAGAGCGATTTTCTTGTTGGTTTTTGCTTTGGAGGTCAGTTTTTCGAGGTGGATTTCCACCGGGACGAATGACTTGATTTGCTTACCACTATTGGCATCGATGAGGCGGACCCGGCCATCGGCACCGGCAGCGGCAAGTCGGGAGCCATCGGGATTGAAGGCGACGGCAAAGATGCCGCATTCCTCGACGGGAATAGCTGCGAGAGTTTTTACGCCGTCGGTGAAATATTTCTTCAGCGCCTTCTTCATCTCCGCATTGCGCTGATGAGTGGGCTGTTTGATGGCCGCGGCGACATTGGCTGGGATCTTCGCGTTGGGATCGACTTCGTAAATGTGGATCGCGCCCTTGCCATTGAGGCTGCTGCCGGCGGCGATGCGTTTGGCGTCCTTGGAAATATCGACGGCGAAGATGCGGCCTTCGAGCGGTGGAAATTCGAAGAGAAGGTTGGCGTCGTCCCCGATCTTGCGCGCGGTGTTGCGGAAGATGCGATAGAGTTTTGGCACGCCGTCTGCACCACCGACGACGATTTCATCGCGGGTGGGATGCGAGACCACCGCGCTGATTCCGCCGGAGAGAGCCTTCGGAGTGATCGAGGTAATATTATCGATGAGGCGTTCGGTTTTGAGCTCGGTGAGCTTGGCCGTCATGTCACGGCTGACGGAAATGACGTGATCGCCTTTCGGATTGAAAGCGGTGTCAAAAACCCAGTCGTTGTGACCGCCCTGAAAGAGGACTTGTTCGCCGGTTTTTGAATCGATGGCGCGCAGGGTATGGTCGGAACCGCCGAAGGAAATCTTGGTGCCATCGGGCGACCAGGCTGCGCCGTAAATGGTATCGAAAGTGACGGGCGCAGAGAGAGAGAGTTCTTTCTTCGCAACATCCCAGACTTGGACTTCGCCCATGCGACCGGGTAGGCCCCCGGTGACGGCGAGGCGTTTGCCATCGGGTGAAAAGCGGACGGACTCGATGCGCTCGGAGAGTCCCACAAGCCGGGCGAGGCTTCCGGAGCCATCTGCTTTGTGAAGGAGGACTTCGTGGAAACCGGAAACAGCGAGAGTCTTTCCGTCGGGCGAGAAATCGAGGGAAGTAATAACGGGCGGCTTGGTGTAAACGGGAAGGTTGTCTTGATCGTAACGCTGACGGGCGTTTTCCGGAGTATCGTCTTTTGCTCCTTCGGCGATCCAACGGGTGATGAGAGCGATCTCAACTTCGTGAAGCGGGTCCTTCTTTTTAGGCATCTCAGCCTTGCCCTCGGCGTCGGGCGTGATTTCTTCGATGAGATAGCTTTCCTGCGGCTTTCCGGGAACGATTGCGACATTATCTTGGCCGCCTTCAAGAAGACGGGCGAAATCGGTCATGATGTAGCCGCCCTTGTCCTTGGAAGGTTGGTGGCAGCCGACGCAGTTTGCCTCAAAAATCGGGCGGATGTCGGTGTAGTAGCTGACTGGTTTTTGAGACTCGGCAGCAGCTAAACCATTGCTGATGAGACCCAAAAGGCAGCCGAGGAAGAGGAAAGTGCGTAAATGCATGAAAGTAGGAAACGGAACAATCTCGAGGGAGCTATCGCAAGGGGACAAAATTAGAGGGATTTCAGTGTGTGGCAAGGGGATTCCAGAGCAATGGCACCCGATAATCCGGCTTTGCTGCGGGGGGCATGGGATGCTTTGGATCGCTGCTTTGCCTGTAGGATAAGTCTGAAGAGTGGAGCCCTTGAGAGAGGGGAGACTTTACGACAAATTCAGCGCGCCGTCTTCACACCACTTTTCTTCACCGAAGGTCGTGATGTTGTGGCCCATCGATTGGGCGAGAGTGAGAAGCAGGCGGTTGTGGGGAACATTGTTGCCGACCTGGCGATAGCCGGATTTGATGCCGGACCCTCCTCCTACGATGACAAAAGGAATGTCGTCGAGAGTATGGGAGTTGCCTTTGCCGAGTTCGTTAACCCAAACGATGGAGGTGTTGTCGAGCATGTTGCCATTGCCGCCGGGCTCCGGAGTGTCTCGGAGGCGTTTGGCGAGGTAGGCGAGTTGCTGGGCAAACCAGATGTTGATCTTCTCGAGCTTATCCTGAGCACCTTTGTTTTTGTCGGGCTCGTGACTGAGCGAGTGGTGGCCGTCTTCGATGCCGAGCCAGCGCATACGGGCTTGTCCGACCGAGCGCATAAATTGGAGCGTTCCCACGCGGCACATGTCGTTGGCCATCGCATTGACGAGGAGATCGATCTGCATGCGGGCAAGCTTCGGGGTGTTGTCGTTGGTGAGTTCGATGTTGGGGTCGAGCTCGGGCTCGGGATGAACGAGTTTTCCTGACTTGGCCGCGGCGGCCATTTCTTGCTCCATTTCGCGAACGAGGGTGAGATGTTGCTCAAGGAGATGTCGGTCCTCTGCTCCGACGGTTTTGGAGATCTTTTTTAGGTCCGAGCCAAGGGCGTCGATGACCGAGGCGTAGGCTTCGCGGTCCTTCGACTGACCGTAGAGCTTGTTGAGCATTTGGTAGGGGTCGTCCAGGGGGGCGAGAGGCTGGTTGGAACCGGCGTAGCTCATGCGAGTCCATGGATCCGCGCGATCAGGGACGGCGACGCCGACCTCGAGCGAACCGAAACGCGTGCGAGTCGCTTCGTTTTTCTGAAGAAAGTTTTTGAGTTCCTGGTCGATGGAGATGGCAGAAGCCCAGCCGGCAGGGGATTCCGATCCGCCCTGGATGTTTCCGGGGTGGAGACGAGCTCCGGTGAGGAGACAGGACATCCCGCGCATGTGACGGTCGCCGTCGCCGCCGACGCGGTTCGAGAGGCCTTTCAGCACGGCAGTTTGGTTCTCGAAGGGAGCGAGGCAGGAAAGAATCTTGGAATTGACGAGTTTCCCGTCACCACCTGGCCAGAACTTGTCGGGTAAGGTTCCGTTGGGCGAGAACATGAAGATGATGCGCTGCTTGCGTTCGTCCGAGCCCGTGGCGGCGAATCCGGGGAGGCCAGTGAGGAAGGGCAGGGAGGCAGAGGAAATGCCCAGCTTGCGCAGGAAATCACGACGGTTGTTCATCTCGGATTAGTATACGGTAAATTTAAAAAATTCTTACTAGCTGCTTAATTGATATTTTCCCTCGACTTTGGACCAGTGGCCCGGGCTGTGATGCGCTTGACTCGAGTCTAGCCAAATCTTGACAGTTTGGAAGGCTCGATAGAGGTCACGCGAGGATTCCATCGACAATCTTCCCTTCGACGTCGGTGAGGCGGAAGTCTCTTCCGGCGTAGCGGTAGGTGAATTCCTCGTGGTCGATGCCCATGAGATGAAGGATGGTGGCGTGGAGGTCGTGGAAGTGGACGGGTTTGTCTTCGGCGTAGTAGCCGTAGTCGTCGGTAGAGCCGTAAACGGAGCCTGGTTTGATACCTCCGCCAGCCATGAACATGGTGAAGCCGTGTGGATTGTGGTCGCGGCCGTCTTTGCCTTGGGCGGTTGGGGTGCGCCCGAATTCGCCGCCCCAAAGAACGAGGGTTTCATCGAGAAGGCCACGTTGTTTTAAGTCGGTGATGAGCCCGGCGCCGGGTTTGTCCATTTCGGCGCTAAGCTTTTCGTGTTCCTTGGTTAGGTTGCCATGCGAGTCCCAGTAGCGGTGGGTGACTTGCACAAAGCGCACGCCTGCTTCGCTGAAACGTCGGGCCGCGAGGCATTGTTCGGCGAAGGATTTCGTGGGACCGGCGTCGGCGCCGTAGAGTTTTTTGATGTGATCCGGTTCACTGGAAATGTCCTGTACGTCAGGAACTTCCATCTGCATCTTGAAGGCGAGCTCGTAGGAGGCGATGCGCGATTCGAGTTCGCTGTCGACGCCGCGCTGCGCGAGATGGTCTTTGTTGAAGGAGGCGAGAAGGTCGAGTTCCTTGCGTTGCTTTGAACGGTCCTTGAGAGGATTATCGATGAAGGGAACTTTCATTGATGGTCCGCTGCCTTCGATGCGGGTGCCGGAATACTTGGCGGGAAGAAAAGCCGATGACCAGGCTCCTGCGCCGCCGTGGCTGCCGCTGGGATTGATGGTGATGAAGCCGGGAAGGTTTTCGTTTTCGGTGCCGAGTCCGTAGTTGATCCATGAGCCCATCGAAGGACGAGTGAAGGTATCGGAGCCGGTGTGGAGTTCGAGCAGCGCGCCGCCGTGTCGCGAGTTGGAACAATGCATCGATTTGACGAAGCAAAGATCGTCGGCAATGGAGGCGATGTGCGGAAGCAGCTCGCAAACCTCGGCTCCGCTTTCGCCGTGCTGCTGGCAGGACCAGGGCGATTTTAGGAGAAGGTTTTTTGATTTGTGCGAGACGATGCGCGGCGCTTTGAGCGGAAAGGCTTTTCCGGTGTCACGCGTGAGAAGCGGTTTGGGATCGAAGAGATCCACCGTCGACGGACCGCCGTGCATGAAGAGGAAAATGACACGCTTGGCTTTTCCGGGAAGAGGAGGCGCCTGGGTTTTTCCGGCGGCTTCACGAGCGAGCAAGGAGTGTAGGGCGAGGGCTCCGAACCCGGTTCCGGAACGTTGCAACATTTCCCGCCGGGAAAGAGGGAGGCTTGTTCGGTGATTGCACAGGTTCATGGTTACTCGACGTATAAAAATTCGTTGGAAGAAAATAACACCCGGGCGAAGGCGGCCCAAGCTTCCTTTTCGTCGCCGTAGTCTTGGACGAACTGCTCGCCTTTACGGCACTCCTCGTCCGTGGCGTCTCGGCCGAGGAGATGCTTGATCATCCATGAAGAGCGTTCGCGAATGGAGAGATTAGCGGTCTTTGAAAGAAGTGCTTTTGCGAGGTTCTTTGAGGACTCGTGAACCAATTCGCTGTTCATCAAGTAGAGAGCCTGGC
>JAKMEV010000301.1:0-11495 GCA_022425785.1 Akkermansiaceae bacterium
TCGTTGACGTGGACGGGGTCTTTGACGACGCTGGTGCTGTAATCGTCGGTCTGGCCGTAGGTGATTCCCGGCTTGGCTCCGCCTCCGGCCATCCACATCGTGAAGCATCCGGGATGATGATCGCGGCCGTAGTTTTTCTCGGTGAGTTTGCCTTGTGAATAGACGGTGCGTCCAAATTCGCCGCCCCAGATAACGAGGGTGTCGTCAAGCAGGCCTCGTTGCTTGAGATCCATGAGGAGTCCTGCGGTGGCCTGGTCGGTGTCGCGGGCCTGACTGCGCATTTGGCTGGGGAGATTGTTGTGCTGATCCCAGCCTTGATGAAAGAGTTGGATGTAGCGGACGCCTCGTTCGGCGAGTCGGCGAGCCATGAGGCAGTTGTATGCGTAGGTCCCGGTTTTCTTGGCGTCTTCGCCGTAGAGATCGAAGGTGCCTTTTGGTTCGTTGGCAAAGTCGAGCAGGCCTGGCACGGAGGTTTGCATGCGGTAGGCTAATTCATATTGGGAAATGCGGGCTGCAATTTTTGGGTCTTGTGTAAGAGACAATCGGTCGTGATTAAGTTTTTTTAGGGAGTCCAACATGCGACGGCGCATCTCGCGGCTGACGCCGGGTGGGTCGTAGATGTCGAGAACAGGATCGCCTTGGTTGCGGAATTTGATCCCCTGATACTTGGCTGGGAGAAAACCCGCCCCCCACAAGCGATCGTAGAGAGGTTGTCCGGTTTTTGCCTTACCTCGGGAGCTCATCGCGACGAAAGCGGGGAGGTCGTCATTGTTGCTTCCTAAGCCGTAGTGCATCCAGGCTCCCATGCTGGGGCGACCGGCGATTTGGGAGCCCGTTTGCAGGAAGGTGATGGCGGGGTCGTGATTGATCGCTTCCGTGTGGAGAGAGCGCATGATGCAGAGTTCGTCTGCCAGCTTTGCGGTGTAGGGCAAAAGTTCACTCATCCAGGCGCCGCTCTCGCCATGTCGGGTAAAGTTGAAAATGCTGGGTGCGGTGGCGAAGCTGCTCTGGGCGGACGACATTTTGGTCTTTCGTTCGTCGGGGTAGACCGAAGTGGGGACTTCTTCGCCGAAGCGTTTTTTCAGCCCGGGCTTGTGGTCGAAAAGGTCGAGTTGGGAGGGGCCGCCGCTTTGAAAAAGGTAGATGATTCGTTTGGCCTTTGGTTTCGAAACGACCGATGAATGAAGGCCTTGCTCTGATCCCAAAAGAGAACCAAGCGCGAGAGAGCCAAGTCCGGCTCCGCCTCCTTGCAGAAAGTAACGACGAGTTAAGTTGAAAGAATCATTCACGGGTCAAAGATTCATCGAGGTTTAAGATCGTTGTGGCAACGATGGTCATGGCGGCGAGGTCTGTTGGATTCAAATCTTGATTGTAGGCCTTATCTCCAATTTTGAGCAATTTGGCAGCCTTGTCCGGAGCGTTTTTGAAATCACTTCGGTAGGCCTTGTAATCCTGGGCGAGTCGTTCCGTGGTTTCTTTCGAAGGAGTGCGTCCGGAAAGGATGCGATATCCGGTTGCGATCTTTTCTGCCGGACTTCCTTCCGCCCGCAAGATCCGTTCAGCGAGAAAGCGGCTTGCTTCGACGAAGGCGACGTTATTCATCAAGGTGAGAGCCTGCAACGGAGTGTTGGTTCGGCTCTGTTGGATGGTGCAAACTTCGCGGTCTCCGGCATTGAATGTCATCATGGTGGGTGGAGGAATAGTGCGACGCCAGTATGTGTAGAGGCTGCGGCGGTACAAGTTATCGGCGGTGTCTCGCTTGTATTTGTTGTTGGAAATCGCGCTCCAGATTTTGGGTGGCATGTAGGGCTTGGCGGGAGGGCCGTATTGTTTTTCAACGAGGAGATTGCTGGCGAATAAAGCCTGATCCCGGATGGCGAAAGCGGTCAGGCGCAAGCGGGGTGCCCGGGCCAGAAGGCGGTTCTCTGGATCAAGAGCTGAGAGGTGGGAAGTCGTGAGCGATGATTGTTGGTAGGTCGTGCTCATTGTGATCAGTTTGTGGAGCGCTTTCACGTTCCAACCGTTTTCAATGAATTCAACGGCCAGCCAATCGAGTAATTCGGGATGGGTGGGGACTTCGCCCTGCGCACCAAAGTTTTCCGGAGTGCGCACGAGACCTGCGCCGAAGAAATGCTGCCAGTATCGATTAACAGCAACTCTGGAGGTGAGGGGGTGTTTGGGATGAGTGAGCCATTGGGCGAGACCTAAACGGTTCTTTTCAAATTTCCCCTGGCTGGTATTCAGGCTGGTCGGAGTCGAGGGTTGAAGTTTTTCGGATTTGTCAGGATCGTTGTAGAGGCCTCGATTTAAGAGATAGGTTTCGCGAGGTGTAATCTGCTCGTGCATGATCATGACGGTTTTTTCGTTGCCGGGTACCGGACGTCGGACCCCCCCGCTGTATTGCCCTTTCTTCTGCCAGGCGATGGGCTCTGGGGTTCGGGCTTTGTTGGTTGCTTCATCGATGTTGGGATAATCTTTGGGAACAGGGATATAAGGCGGGCTGTTGCCATTATTGGGGCCGGTCCCAAATTCGGGGACATTGTTGAAGTAGGCGAAGAGTTGATAGTATTCCTTCTGCGAAATCGGGTCGAACTTGTGATCGTGGCAACGGGCGCATGAAACGGTGAGTCCTAAGAAGACCGTGCCAAGGGTATCGACCCGGTCGGCGACGTATTCAGCCTGCCATTCTTCGGGGATCGATCCGGCTTCGGAATTGATGCGATGGTTGCGGCAAAAGCCCGTTGCGATTTGTTGATGTAGGGTGGTGTTGGGAAGCATGTCTCCCGCCAGTTGGTGGGTAATGAATTTGTCGTAGGGAAGATTTTGATTCAGGGCGCGAATGAGCCAATCCCGCCAAGCCCATTGGTAGCGGTAACGGTCGTTTTGATAGCCATCGGTATCCGCGTAGCGCGAAGCTTCCATCCAGAACGCGGCCATGTGTTCACCGTATCGGGGTGAGGCCAGGAGCCGGTCAATGAGCATTTCGTAGGCGTGGGGAGAGGAGTCGTCCACGAAAGCTCTCACTTCTTCAGGCGAAGCAGGGATTCCTGTCAGATCCAGACTGACGCGACGAATGAGCGTTTCCTTGGAGGCGGGAGAGGAGGGCGTTAGATTTGAATTCTGGAGGCGCCTGATGATGAAATGGTCGATGTTTCGTGGTTCTTTTTTCCGGGTCGCAGGGATGAAGGCCCAATGAGGTTCGAATTGGGCACCTTCTTCAATCCATTTTCGAAGAGACCGAATTTCCTTGGGAGAGAGGCTCTTATTGGTCTCAGGCGGAGGCATGATTTCCTCAGCATCAAAGTGGGCGATGCGAGCGATCAGTTCGCTTTTGTCAGGCGCTCCCGGCTCAATGACTTTGAGAGCGGACTCTCGCTGATCGAGGCGTAGTTTAGCTTCGCGTGTTTTAGAATCAGGACCGTGGCAGGCGAAGCACTTGTTGGAAAGGATGGGGCGGATATCACGATTGAACGAGAGCTTTCCAGCTGCGCCGAGCGTGCTGAAGAGGAGAACGATGGGAATAATTCGCATGAAAGAACGCCCCGAATAAAGCGCAAGTTCCACTCCTCCGCGAGAACCAACTTTGGGGCTCAGAGGGCTTCGTGTTTTGTGAGAAGAACGCGGACGTCGCCTACGAAAACTTTGGCGCGAATTTCAACCGGGATCCGCCAAGTATCATCTGAGATCCAGAGGGTGGCGGACTTGAGTTTTTTGTAGTGCTTGAGATTCATGTCGTCGTCGATTTTTTGGAGGGCAATACTCATCTTGATGCACTTGCGGCCGTGGTGCATTTCACGGCCGAGGACTTTGAGTTTGCAGAGATACGGCGTTGCGACCGGATGAAAGGGCATCACAACGGTGTCTCCGTTTTTGAGAGACATGCTCCGGACCTGGAGGAGGCCCGCGAAGAGGTCGAGGGAGTGAGGGTAGTTGAAGGTGCTCTTATCGACGTCTGTTTTGCCGTTCTCGGTTTCGATCTTCGATCCTTTGACGCCTTTGGAATTGAAGAGGTATTCCAGTTTGCTGATTTCTGCACGGGCTTTCTCGGTGCCGATGAACATAAGAGGTCTCAGGTTTGAGGGCCGGAGGAAGCTGATGTAGTTGAATTGGAAGGGGTAGAGGGCATGGGCCCAGCCGGTGCTGCCGCCGTAGGCATGAACGAGGAAATGCTTGGGGTATTTGGGGTCTTTTTTTCCAAAGAGAATGTCGAAGTTACCAGCCTTGAGTCGTCCGTCCCAGGACATGGTGTAAGATAGCTTGGTGGGTGAGATTTTGCGGAGAGGGGCTTTTGGGGGAATATTGGCCTGTTTGAACCAAGCGGGGGCAGCCGAGACTGGTAGGATGAGAGCAAACGAAAGAAGAAGGAATTTCATGTAGTTGTGAGACCCTCAATCAGTGTCACTTATTCACAATCGCGTCTTTAAAAAGAAAAAGGCGTGACGGGAGGTGGGGGAAGGTTAAAACCCATCAGAAGCCTATGGCGAACAAGGTCACCTACCAAGAAGCTGGAGTTGATACCCGGGCCGCTGCGGCACTGGTCAACGAGATTAAATCGGACGTTGCCCGGACGCAGAAACAGCGGCAGTTGCACAACTCCTTCGGCCTCTTTGCGGCGGCCTTTGACCTCAGTGAGTATCGCCAACCGGTGATCGTCACGGGCTGCGACGGAGTGGGAACGAAGATTGAATTGCTTCTGGAGCACGGAATGGAATCCGAAGCCGGGAAGGATTTGATCGCCATGAGCGTGAACGACATCATCACGACGGGTGGTGATCCTCTTCTGTTCCTTGATTACATCGGGATTGAAAAACTCCATCCCGAGCGGATCAAGCGCCTGATCTCGGGGATGTGCGATTACCTCGAAGACTGTGGCTGTATTTTGGCTGGAGGTGAGACGGCGGAAATGCCGGGGCTTGTTCCTCCTGATGTCGTGGAGCTTTCAGGGTTTTGTATTGGAGCCGTAGAGAAGGATGAAATGATTCAGCCGGATACTGCAAAATTGGGAGATGTTTTGGTGGGATACAAATCCGACGGGTTCCACGCCAATGGCTGGAGTCTCTGTCGTCGTATTCTCAGTGAACATGGATCTGAATTTAGCGATGAAGAGATTAAGGCGATGCTTGCTCCGACTCGTTTGTATCACGACGTGACCAATAGCTTGAAGTTAGCGGGTGTTCGCGCGAAGGCCTTTGCCCACATCACCGGCGGTGGTCTTCCTGAAAATCTGGAGCGCTTGTTCCGGGGAATGGGGGCGGACCTCACGATTCCTTATTGGGAGAATGAGCCGGTCCAGAAGCTTTTGGTCCACACCGATCCCGAGGATCGATTTAATGCCTTCAATATGGGCATCGGTTGGGTCGCGGTGGTGGATCCTGATTCGGTGGAGGTAGCCTGCGCGGCCGGCCCGGGTGGCATTGTGTTGGGCGAACTTCGCGATGGAGACGGCATTACTGCCACCGTGAAATCCTAATCCTTATTATTTATGAGCGACCCTCTCAAACACGAGTGTGGAATCGCCGTTGTGCGATTGAAGAAGCCCTTGGCTTATTATCAAGACCGTTACGGGTCGGCTCTCTGGGGCTTCAATAAGTTGTTTCTTCTGATGGAGAAGCAACACAATCGCGGGCAGGACGGGGTTGGAATTGGTTGTGCCAAAATCGGGATGCCAGCGGGGCAACCATATATTTTCAGACGTCGGGATTCCAAGAAGGATTCCTTGGCCAAGCTCTTTCGCAAGGAGCTCAAGGAACTGCAACGGAGGCATCGCAAGGGGCTTCTTGATCAAGAGAACCCGGATGATCTCCGCACGAATTTTGATTTTGCTGGAGATGTTTACATGGGGCACCTGCGTTACGGGACATCGGGAGAATTTGATGACGGTTCCTGTCATCCCTATCTGCGGCGGAGCAACTGGCCCACAAGGAGTCTGATGGTGATGGGGAATTTCAACATGACCAATACTAGCCAGCTAAACCAGCGGATGTTGGATCGTGGTCAGCACCCGGTGTTTGGAACGGATACCCAGACGGTGCTGGAGGAAATTGGATTTCATTTGGATGAGGCCCATACGGATATTTATCATGAAGTGAGGGACGAGGGGATTGCCGGCGATCATACCGCGGAGCTGATTTCCGAACGTCTCAATCTTGCGCATATCGTCGCGGAGTCGGCGAAGGGCTGGGATGGCGGATATTGTATTTCCGGCGTGGTTGGAAATGGAGATCTTTTTGTGATGCGGGATCCCCATGGCATTCGTCCCTGTCACTATTATGAGACGGACGAAGTGATTGCTTTTGCCTCCGAGCGCGTTCCCTTAATGACGGTTTTTGAAGCCGAGCAGGATGAAGTGAAAGCGCTCGATCCTGGCACCGTGATGACGATTAAGAATTCGGGTGAGCATCAATCGGAACGCTTCGCTGAAAAGGTGGATCCAAAGCCGTGTTCGTTCGAGAAGATTTACTTCTCCCGAGGAAATGATCCTCAGATCTACAAGGAGCGCAAGGCGATGGGTGCGGCTCTCGTGGATCAGGTTGTGGAGTCCATTGGGCATGACTTTGATAAGTCGGTCTTCTCCTTTGTTCCCAATACTGCGGAGACGGCTTATTATGGTTTGATGGATGGCTTACGTCTCTATCGGCGTAAAAAAGTTCGTTCGGATATTTTGGAAGCACTCCAGAGGGGAGAACTCACGGAGGAAAAGCTCGACGATTTGGTTCTCCGCAATTGGCCCGTGGGTGAGAAGATTGCTCACAAGGATATTAAGTTGCGGACTTTCATTTCCAAGGAAAGCGGGCGCAATCAATTGGTTTCCCACGTCTACGATATCTCTTATGGTGTCGTGGGAGAGGGGGATTCTCTGGTGGTTCTCGATGATTCGATCGTTCGCGGAACGACGCTGAAGCAATCGATCCTTAAGATTCTAGCGCGAACCAAGCCGGGGAAGATTGTGATTTGTTCAACTGCACCCCAGATACGTTATCCTGATTGTTATGGTATCGACATGTCGGAGATGGGCAAGTTTATCGCGTTTCAGGCAACGATCAATTTGCTGGAGCGCTCTGGAAGAGGGGCCTTGATCGAAGATGTTTATAAGGATTGCATTGCCGAGCTCGAAAAGCCGCCTGAAGAGCGAATCAATGCGGTGAAAAGGCTCTACGCTGACTTTGACGACGATGAAATTTCGAAGGAGATTGCTGCAATCGTGTATCCCGAGGATATTGATTGGCATGGTGAAGTCGAAGTGCTTTATCAGACCGTCGATAATCTTCATGACTCGATTGAAGGACCGTCGGGAGATTGGTATTTCACTGGAGACTATCCCACACAGGGTGGGGTGGCTGTTGCGAACCGGGCCTTCATTCATTGGCGCGAAGGCAAGGTCGGCCGTAGTTACGATCTGCACTTATAGAGCTTCGACAGCGCGCGCACAGCGGAGGATCGTCTGTTCTCCGAGGTGTGGTCCGAGGATCTGAAGTCCGACCGGCAGTCCGTCGACAGGTTCGAGTGGCACGGAGATCCCGCAATTCCCGGCAAGGTTGGCAGAGATCGTGAAGATGTCGGCGAGGTAGTGCTTCAGTGGATCGCCTGACGCGGCTCCCATCTTTGGCGCCGCGTCCGGAGCGACCGGAGTCAGGATGGCGTCTACTTTTTCAAAGGCTTGAATGAAGTCTTGCTTGATGAGCGTGCGAACTTTTAACGCACGGAGATAGTAGGCATCGTGATAGCCGGAGGAGAGAACGTAAGTGCCCAGAATGATGCGACGTTTCACTTCCGAACCAAATCCTGCTTCCCGGCTGTCGGTATAGAGTGAGAGCATATCCTTGGGGCTCTCGGTGCGGTTGCCGTAGCGGACGCCGTCGAAGCGCGAGAGGTTGGATGATGCCTCTGCCGGAGCAATGATGTAGTAGGTCGCGATGGCGTATTCAGTATGTGGGAGGGAAATTTCGACGAGTTCGGCTCCCTGGGCTTCGAGGGCCTTGGCAGCGCTCTCGACACGCTCGCGAATCTGGGAGTCAATTCCGTGGGTGAAGTATTCCTTGGGTAGTCCGAGTTTCATTCCGGCGACTCCTTGATCGAGTCCTTCGGTATAATCGGGAATTTCGGCATCAAGACTGGTGGAGTCGCGTGGGTCGACTCCGGCGATGGCATTGAGGAGAAGAGCGGCGTCTTCAACGGTGTGTGTGAGTGGTCCGATTTGATCAAGAGATGAACCGAAGGCAACCAGGCCATAGCGGGAAACCCGGCCGTAGGAAGGCTTCAACCCTACCACTCCACAATGGCTGGCTGGTTGGCGGATTGAGCCACCTGTGTCCGATCCGAGCGCGGCGGGAATAAAGTTCCCTGCCACGGCAGCTGCTGAACCTCCGGAGGACCCTCCCGGGATGTGTCCCGGAGCGGCAGGGTTTTGGGTGAGCTGAATTCCAGAGTTCTCGGTGGATGAGCCCATCGCGAATTCATCTAGGTTCGTACGGCCAAACGGGATGGCGCCGGCGGCCCTCAGGTTTTTGATGACGGTGGCGTCATAGGGGGAGCTGTAGGCACCGGAGAGGAATTTGGAACCACAGGTGCAGGGTGATCCTTGGACATTGATGTTGTCTTTGATCCCGATGGGCAGACCGCCGAGAGGGAGCGAGAGGTCGGCTTTGTCGGCCTCTGTCAGAGCTGTTTCCGGTTCGGATGAAATGAAGGCTCCGATATCTCCATCTCGGGCGGAGATTTGCGAGACGGCATCTTCGATGATGTCGCGGGGAGAGATTTCGCCTGCGGTGAGCTGCCGACGCAAAGAGCTGAGAGATTGAGCTGCGAGAGACATGTATCTGGAAAGTTTAGGCGTCGACGACTTTTGGGACGCGGAGCTGGCCGTTCGCTTGGTCGGGAGCATTTTGAAGGAAGCCTTTGGCAGGGAGGCTTTCAAGCGGCTGGTCCGGACGCACTTTGTTCGAGGTAGTGTTGGCGTGAGACATGGGCTCGATGCCCTGGATGTCGACCTCGGAAAGCTTCTCGATGTGCTCCATGACTCCGGTGAGTTGGGAGCCGAAGCGCTCTACTTCTTCTTCGCTTAAATTGATACGCGCGAGGTTCGCAACGTAGCGGACATCGATTGATGAATCAGCCATGGGCGAAGAATGCACCGCTGATGCGCGGGAGGGAATCGCAAAGTGCGAATCTCATTGAAGAACTTTGTTTGCGACGAGCTCGGCGTAAATCCACCAGCAGACCGAGACGGTGGCTGCGGCGAGGAGGACGAAGAGCACGGTATTCCGCGTGCGGTATTTGCGTTCGTTGCGGATTTCGTTACGAGACATCTGGGCATAGAAGGCTCGTTCCCGGCGGCGCTGGGCGAAATCGTCCGGCGCGGGCATGGTGGTGCGCTCCTTTTCCATTTGTTCTCGAATCCGCTCGGGAGCTTTCTCGATAAAATCCTCATACTTGGCGATCTGAGAATAGAGGGCCTGCTCCTGGCTGGCCATTGGGTTACTGCTTTTCTTTTTAAGGAACATGGGGCTGGTGCTCTATTTAAGGAGGTAAACGATGAGGGCGAGTGAGCCCAAAAGGATGACGGGGAGGTTGAAGGCGAGTCCGTTGAGGAGGGTCGACTGGAAATCAGATCCGCCACGTGCTCCGCGGGAAGGGGAGGAGGAGCCGCCGAAGACACCGCTTCGCTTTGAGCCGGTGAAGTAGGAAACAGCTTGTTCGTATTCATCTTCGGCTTTGTCGAGAGTCAGGAGGGCCGATTGAAGTTCGGTGTTGAGGTTGTCCTTGGGCCAAGCTTCGGGATTGAGGGTCTCGATTTTACGAAGGTGAGTTGTGAAGGCTGACTTGGTCTGCTCCAGGTCTTCCATCTCCTGTTTCGCCTCGAAAAGCTCTCTCTCGATGGTGGTAATGGCCGAGGAAAGTTTCTCGGTAAGGTCGAGCTGACCGTTCATGAATTCCTGCTTGCGGTGATTCAGGTCTTCGAGAGCAAGCTTCTGCCTTTCGAGGTTTTTGCGCTGGGAATGGAGCATTTCCAGCTGGGTTTGGGCGTCTGCCAGCTTGCTTTCGAAGTCCTCGGTGAAAGCCGGGGCTTCCTCGGAGATTTCGAGCTGGGGGTCGTTGATGCTGATCTGTTGTTTGCGCTCGAGTGTGGTAGCCATGACAAAACCCATCGTTATTGGGTCCCGTAGCTTACCAATTTCAGGGGGCTTCGACGAGTGATTTATTCAAGAAAGCTTAAATTTCCTAACTAATTGACCTTTAAGAGTCCTTTTCTTCCTGAAATGGCTTACGATACCAGGCCCAGGCATTTCTGAAGAAGGCTTTGAGATCTTCGAGCATGAGGTAGGCGGAGGGGATGAGGAGAAGGGTGATAAAGGTGGCAAAAAGGATGCCAAATCCAAGGGAAATGGCCATGGGTCTTAATAATTGGGCATGGCGGGCTCCGTCGAGAATGAGGGGCATCAGTCCGGCGAAGGTGGTGATGGAGGTGAGGAAGATGGGGCGGAAGCGTCGGATTCCGGAGATCTGCACTGCTTCCTTGAGGCTCATGCCTTCTTCCCGCTTTTTGTTGATGAAATCAACCAGCACGAGGGAGTCGTTCACCACTACGCCGGCAAGGGCGAGGATTCCAAATATTGAAAGCCATGACGGGGTGACATCCATGATGATGTGTCCGCCGTAGGCTCCAATTACTCCGAAAGGGACGGCGAGGAGAACGATGAGGGGTTGGAGCAGGGATTTGAAGGGGATGGCAAGGAGCGCGAAGAGCGTGAGCATTAGAGCGGCGAAAAGCCAGTCGGTGCGGCTATCGGCTTCGCGGTTTTCTTTGATATTGCCTTCCCAGACCCAGGAGATTCCCGGGGCTCGATCGACGATGGCGTTGATTTCTGGTTCAAGCTCGAGGGCGAGCTTCATGATGTCGGTTTCCTTGTGTTCCGGCTTGGCGTAAACGGCGATGACCTGGGATCCATTGATGAGTTCGAGTTGGCCGGGCGCTCGTTTGAGTTCGGCATTGGCGACGGTGAAGAAGGGGACGTTGGTTCCACCGGGCGCCTTGATGTTGAGGGTTTCGAATGTTTGAAGTGATTCACGCTTCTCGCGGGGGAGTCGCACAATGACCCTAAGCTCGTCGCCTTCGCGTTGGATGCGTTGGGCTTCCTCTCCATAAAATGCCTGACGAATTTGTCGGGCCAGATCGCGTTGGGTGATTCCCAGTTCCAATGCACGGGGTTTCAGGGTGATGGATAATTCTTCACGACTACTTTCATGATCGGCGTGTCCCCATTCGATTTCCCTGTGATTTTGAAAAAAGTCCTCGAGTTCTTCGGCGATCGCAGTTTTGAGTTCACTACCGGGACCTCGAAGTTGAATTTCCATCGATTCATCTTCTTCTCCGCCCGAGCGACGACCGCCGCGGCTCCCGTCAATTCGAAAGCTTTCGACGTTCGAAAGTTCGCCTACTTTGTCGCGCCACATTTTTGCGATCTCGTCGTTGGTTGGGCCTGGCTCGGAGCGGAGCC
>JAKMEV010000398.1:0-3628 GCA_022425785.1 Akkermansiaceae bacterium
ATTCGGTGTTTGTTTTTGGTGAACTGGTCGTAGCGACAGCTCCGCGACTGAAAACTAGATGCAAAGGCGGTGGTAAGCGAGATTGTGGGGTTGAGATTTCGGGCCAGTTTTTGTAGAAGTCGAACCGGCGCGGTTGCCTGGTGTAATTCGATGATGTGAACTTATTCCGCAGAGAAGCGGTGAACCATGATGTGGCGATAAGTTTCTCCAGGGCGAAGGACGGCACTTGGAGCTGAGGGATTGTTTGGAGCGTCCGGCCAGCCTTCGGTTTCCAGACAGAGCGCGGTCCGGTATTGATATTTTTGGCCGTTTTTTCCGGTAGCTTTTCCATCCAGAAAATTCCCGCCGTAAAATTGGATTGCGGGTTGGTTGGTAAGGATTTCGAGAATTCTTCCCGACTTTGGGTCGTGTAGTCTGGCCGCCTTGGTGAGTTCGCCCTCCTTGTCGCCACGAAGCACCCAGGCGTGGTCGTAGCCGCCGCCCAGTTTGAGCGCTTCGAAGTCCTCCTCGACCCGTTTTCCAATTGGCGTTGCTTCGGTGAAATCCAGCGGGGTTCCGCTCACAGGAGCTTTTTCTCCAGTTGGAATCAGGCCGGTATTCGTGGGGAGGTAGTGGTCTGCAAAGAGAGTGAGTTCGTGGTCATTGATAGAGGTCGAAGAATCGCCACTGAGGTTCCAATAGGAATGGTGGACGATATTCAAAATCGTAGGAGCATCAGTGGTGGCCTGTGTTTCCCAACTCAATTCGTCTTTGTCATTGAGCGTGTATGTCGTTTCCACGGTGAGCTTGCCGGGGTAACCTTCTTCGCCATCGGGGCTGACGTAGGTGAATTTGACTCCTCTGGCGCCCTTTGTTTCGAATGGCTCGCCTTTCCAAAGAACCTTGTCAAAGCCTTTGATGCCGCCGTGCAAATGACAGGGAATACCGCCGGGGTCGTTGTTAGTTGCGAGCTGATACTCTTTCTCATCAAGAGTAAACTTTCCGTCAGCGATTCGATTGCCAAAGCGTCCCACGCTCGAGCCAAAGTAGGAAGTGTTGGTGAGCCATCCGTCGAGGTCATCGTAACCGTGGGTTAGGTCGGCTTGTTTACCATTTTTGTCGGCGCTGGTTACGGATACTAAAATGGCACCGTATTCGGTGACCTTTGCGGTCATGCCGTTTGCGTTTGTGAGAGTGAAGATTTTCACCTCCTGCTCATCGGGCAGTGTTCCGTAGACAGAGGTTTCGAGTGTTGGTTGAGCCTCGTTATTCTCGGGGTCGGAGCAGGATGAAGTGAGGGTCATGACAAGGGTACAGAGTAAGGTTGAGGTAGAGTGGAATAATTTCATGGAATAGTGGGATTAAAGTGGATGCTTTGATTTGTAAGCAAGAGTGCGGAATTGAGAGTTCGGTCTTATTTTTGTAGAAAGTGGGCTCAGCGGCTTCAGGGCTGCTTAAATAATTCCCACGGAATCGGGCTGCCTTTGACTTGGATTCCGTCGTGGCGATAATGGATCCCCGTCCATTGATTCTGAATGGGAAGGCGGATCTCCATCCAGTCCCAGGCTCTGGGTAATGCGGGACGAAGGGTGAGTTTTTGATCTGGGAGGGAGACCTTCAGACCTCCCATTCCTTCGAGGTAGAGGAGGATCTTACCGGCATTGAAATTGGAATATTGGTCGCCGAAGAGGGTGAGATCACGCTCGTAGGCTTCGGGAGCGACAGGGATCTTCCATTCGTGGTGGTAGTTGTAGTGCGAGAGGTGATCTAAGGTCAGTTCGGTAGCCTCGGCGACGAGACCCTGGCGAAACATACCGTCGAGCGTGAAGTAGGCGGTGTCGGGAGTGTAGCCGAAAGCATTGTCGTCTTGGGTTGCGAAGGCCTTTGCCGATTCCTTGGCCATTGCGAGCGGGAACCATTCGCCGTAAAAGCCTTTCTCTCGATCAAGAGCCCAGTCCTCAACCATCGCTTGCGCGTATTCTTTTGGGAAATAAGGAGAGCGCATGGCCCAAAATGCATTGGTCATGAGCATCTTGTTCGGTGGGGCTGCAAAGTAGTTGGGCACTCCGTTTGATTCCCAGCGCTGATCGAACATAAGCCGGATGTGTTTGGGATCACGGCGGATCAATTTTTCCCAGTGCTTTACGTCATCTTCCTTGCCGAGGACGCGAGCCATGTTTTCGAGGGCGTCCCCAACCTCGAAGTCGTTCATCGCGAAACCGGTGAGGCGTTTACGAAAGAGTTTTTCGAAATGGTCTTCGTAAGCGTCTCGTAGGAAGTCCAAGTCGCTTGTGTGTTGGTAGATTTGCCAGGCTCCCAGGACGTGTTCTGAAGTCTCAGGTCCGTAGGCGCCGCTGTGCCA
Source organism: Akkermansiaceae bacterium (assembly GCA_022425785.1). Classification (GTDB taxonomy): domain Bacteria; phylum Verrucomicrobiota; class Verrucomicrobiia; order Verrucomicrobiales; family Akkermansiaceae; genus SW10. Next base: position 2,342 of record JAKMEV010000398.1, read on the forward strand.
AGTGGTGCCTTTATTATCAGAAATCTCCCGGGCTCCGTTGGGGTGTTCCCGGAAGCGGTTGTTCGTGGTGAGGTGTTTCCAGGTGAGGACGTTGCCATAGGCGAACTTGCGTTTGTCGGTTGTCCAGGCTCCCACCTTGATTTGGAAGGCGGCATCATAGCGGTGAAGCCCGAGGAAATTGTTCACCGCGGTTTGGGTGTGTCCCTCGAGTTCCCATCCACTACCCACCTCGATATGATACATGAGGTAGAGCGACCAGAGGTAATAGTAGATATCGACAAACTTGTCGTCCGGGCACCGGAAGTAGGGGATCTCCTCATTGAGCTGCCGGTTCATTTCGGCGGTCTTGGCTGAGAGCAAGGATTGGTGATTTTTGATGATCTCTGTTGCGGCCTGAAGGGCGGGGGCTTCGTCGTCATGCATCGCCCAGGAAACGATCGTGCCTTCGGCGTCGCAGGGGACGGAAAAGGTGTAATGCTGGACGCCTTCCTCGTCCTTCTTTGTGACCAGGGATTCCGCGAACTGGCGAGAGGAGCTCATCACCGTAATCATGCCGGTGTAGATGGAAGGGCCGACGCGCTCAGGGCCATCGGGGTCAGGGCGGGCTTTCATCGTTCCGCCCTCGGAAATGACGAGAGCCTTGTTGTTGGCATCATGTCTGATCGTCGCGGAAGAGGAGACGCTGTTTCGAGTGTAGAAGCTCTGACCGGAGAACTGGAGGGTGACCGGTTTTGAAGCTGTCATGATGGAGGCCGCGGCATCATTGGCGCCGATGAATTTCTCTTCCCTGAGCGTGACGCCGGCGACTTCATACTCACAGATCATCTTGTCGGGTCGCCAACGCATGCTTGTAGGCTTTGGATGTTTGTAAGTTTTTCCATCAATGATGACGCTGCCGTAGAGAACGCGGGGGTCCTTGTAGAACTCCCCGCTCATGACGGCGTTGCCTCTTCCAGTATTCTCGGTGCCGCTGATTCCGCTCTCAACGAGGGCGGCACCACGGCCGCGGAGATCGTGATGAAAAGGGTGGGTCAACCCGATGGTTTCGTCCTCGTAGAGCTCCCAGCTGGCGTGATATCCGCCGACATAATAAGTCACGTTTCCAGCAAGGAAGCCGTGCTTCTTTCCCTGAATTTCTTGTTCGAGTCGTTCGCAGTAGTCGGTGAACTTGGGCTTTTCGTCAGCATTTGCCGCTGTGCCAAAGATCAGAGAGAAAAGGCACGCAAATACGATGCCCATTTTAAAGAGTAACATGACCAGTTAAGAAGCGGAACGTTGCAGCTAATG
>JAKMEV010000438.1:0-5540 GCA_022425785.1 Akkermansiaceae bacterium
CCCTTGGAAATTCAGCTGTGCGTGCAGCCGCTGGCGGAGACCGGGAATACCGAGACGGTTTGCGATGGAACGTGTTGCACCTTGATTGGAAGTGCGGGGGACGAAGTGGCTGAAGTCAGTGATTATGAAATTACGGACGCGGACGGCAATGTCATTGTCAATAGTGTGACTTTCGAATTTGGCGAGATGACCAAGGTTCTCAGAATACGGGCTATCCCTGATTCGATTGTGGAATACCCCGAAACTTTGAATCTTGCGATTGAGCCTGCTGAAAGCGACCAGTATCAGATTTCGCCAACGACCAATGGGGCCTCGATTCAGCTCTTTGACCTTCCGAACAGCCCGGAAAACGTCGCGATCTTCACTGGAAATTTCGGGCCTGAGAGCGGCGTGGTTTCGGGAGGGTCTGGATTCACTACCGCGACCTTGAATGGTACTAGGACACAGCTTTTACTCTACACTGAATTTGGTGGTTTGACCTCGGCCCAACAGGATTCACATATCCACAAGTCGAATCAAATTCCGGGGAATTCACCTTCGTCCGGATCGATCATTTATGAAATTACCCAGATCCCTGGAGACGGAGCAAGCGACCCCTTGAACGGGGCACTGACGGCGTATCCCTGGGACTTGACCGATTCGTCGGGAGCGATACCCACCAATGGTGGACCGGCTAGTAAGCAGACGATTATTGATTCTCTCTTTGGTCAGAATGGAGAGGCGCCACTTTATCTCAATATTCACACGGTGGATCATCCGGGTGGAGAGATTTGGGCTTTCCTTGTTCTCTCCGGAGGGTCGCAGATTTCGCCGGGTGCTCCTAATCCGGACGCCGACCCTGGTTCGGCGGAGTATCCGCTATTGACAGGAGATGAATTGGAATCGGAAGTACGACGTTTCCTGAATCAGGCGACATTTGGAGCGACTGATGCTGAAGTTGCTACGATGGTTTCTACAATTGAAAACGAAAGAATTTCAGATCCGACCTATCATCGTTCTGAAGCTTATGACGATTGGATTGAAAGTCAGGTTTCTTTGCAGCAGAGCTATCATCTTGATTACGCCCTGGCGGCTGATTTCCAGCATTACAAGATTGCCGGGGTGTATGACCCGGTGAGAAATCCCAGCATCGGGGATAACACCACCCCCGCTTTGCCGGCGGTTTGGCCGACGGTTGATCGTAGTGCCGCTCACCCCGAGCACTGGCATCTGAGTCATCCATATCCCGTAACCCGCGATGATGCTGCACTTGCAGACGATAATGGTCTCAGAGCGGAACCGGGCCTTCCCAGCCAGCGCCACGTGCTCTGGCAGATGATGATCAATTCAAGAGACCAGCTTCGTCAGAAGATGGGCTTCTCGCTGCAACAAATTGTTGTGGCCAGTTATTCTTCCAGCACACTCGATGACCAGCCATACGGCATGGCCAATTATCAGGATATGCTCAACTTCCAGGCCTTCAGCCATTACCGGGATATTCTCGGCTATGTAAACTGGAGCCCGATCATGGGTCGCTGGCTGTCGAGTTTGCAGAATCAAAAAGCCGCAGATCTCAATGGTGACGGTGAGGACGACATTTATCCTGACGAGAATTTAGCTCGTGAAAATATGCAGTTGTTCTCGATTGGGTTGTTCGAATTGTGGCCGGATGGGACTTTGCGTTTGGGGCCGAATGGACTTCCTGTTCCAACTTATACCAACGACGATATTCGGGAATTTGCCAAGGTTCTCACGGGACAAAGTTTCGGGAGATACAATATCATCGCGGATCCGTGGGGAGGAACTCCATATGCCAACATGGTTGAGAATAACTACTTTGCTCGTAACCAGAACACAGAGGGTCTCTTGTCGATGCGTTATAGCTACCCGATGAAAATGTTCGGAGAGTTTCACGATACGAGTGTCAAAACCTTCGCTGGTGTAACTATTGATAATACCGACCTTACCGATCCTACTGAGCAAGGGGTGGCTGACATCGAGGATGCCCTCGATTGGTTGGCGGGCAAGCCGGACGGGCAGCCTGATTATGAAATGATCAACAGCCACCGGAGCACGCCGGCCTTCATTTGCAAACGACTCATTCAGCGTTTCACGACATCAAATCCTTCCCGCGATTACCTTCACCGGGTGGCCACGGTGTTTAAGGAAAACGAGGGTGACTTGAAACTCACGGTCAAAGCGATCCTTTTGGATTCGGAGGCTCGTAAAGTTGATTTGAACAACACGACCTTCGGGTTGAAGAAATCGCCATTGGAAGGCTATCTCCAGATCCTGAGGGCAATGGAAGCATTCACCTATATCCCAATGACCGATCCTGCTGGAGCGGCTCCTTTCGACACTGCGCCGGGGAATTTCGGTAATCCGGATTTGTATCTTGGAAACTTCAATTACCCTGCCGCGCAATTGGCGAATCAGGAGAGAAATTTCCGCTTCTTGCAAGCGAACACATATATCACGGGTTCGGCGGGGCTGCAGATGATTCCGATGACCCAGGAAACCGTCTTTAACTGGTATGTTTCCGATTATTCACCGGGTGGTGCCATTGCTGAAGCTGGTCTTGTGTCGCCAGAACTTCAGTTGGCGAACGAGCCGGACGTCATTCGAAACATCAACTACTTTGAAGATATTACCCGACAGAATAGCGGAACCCCGGGAGACCCGCTGGCTGGGTCGAACGGAAATCAACGTCTTGCTCTTGGAGTGTCTAACAACAGTGCGGATTCGAATGACCGAATTCGCCTAGATCGCTTGGGGCTGGGCTCATCCCTTTATCCCGTGACCGCTCCGACTCCGGTGGGCGGGCGGAATTCCGAATCTCTTGCCGATGAGATATTGGTTGATGAACTTGATCGTCGCCTAACGCTGGGATACTTGAAACGGAAATATCCTTACGATCCGGCTGATGATGAAGATCCTTCGGGCCCTGCCGGGAACGACTTTTTGAAGAATCCCAGAGAACTCATTATCGATGCTTTATCGATTTACGGAGACCCCTTTAATGGGACCAATGATGATATTGATCGGCGCAACAAGCTGTCCGATGCCCTTTACCTCCTAAGTTTGACACCTGAATTTCAGATTAAAAATTAACCAAGTTAACCTATGGCTGATCTTTCCAATTTCAATCGTCGCAAATTTCTCGCAACCGGTTCCTGCGGGATGATGGGATGGGGTTCGTTAATTAATACAGTCACGCAATTGCAGTTGATCAATTCCGCAGCGGCGTCCGCCGGAAATGTTGATGATGATCCAGCCACTCCCTACAAGGCGCTCGTTTGTCTTTTCCTGAGAGGTGGTTGTGACATGAATAATGTCCTCATCCCTATCGGGGGAAATTCCCAAAAAGCCGGCTATTTGGCGGATCGTGGAGTAGTCGCTGTTCCCGAGGTGGACATTGCCACGGCGGGGACAGAAATCAATGTGCCGAGTGCAGGTGATCAGCAATTTGGTCTGCATCCATCGCTTACTAATCTGGCCTCAATGTTCAATGGCGGCGATGCCGCTTTCGTGAACAATGTTGGAACGCTGGCCTACCCGACGACTCCGGATACCTATGATAGTGTGGGATTACCGCGGCAGTTGTTTTCGCATTCAGACCAAGTCACCGAGTGGATGTCGTCGATCTCCGACAGACCCTATCTCTCGGGATGGGGATCGCGGGTGGCGGATCTGTATCATTCAACATGGAATCCCGATACCCAGACCTCGATGATGATCACGGCAGCCGGAAACAACCAATTCATGAATGGAGGGTCGGAGAATCAGTATTCGGTGACTTCGTCTGGAGCGATTAGCCTGGCGAGTTTTGGCACGCAATATAGTAACGCATTAAATGGAGACGGGACCTATCGTTTGAATCGATCGGAAGGGCAACGGCTGAAGGCCTTGGAGCGAATCATTAATTACAGTCATGCGCATCTTCTTGAAGATGGGTATTCGGCCGTAGTCCGGCGAGCTCGGGAGAATGAAGCGGTGATCACGGAAGCATCGGCTGTAGCAGATGGATTGGGATTGGATCTCGATGCCATTTGGGACAGCTATGGTGCGAGCGGTGGAGTGGCCAGTGAGCTTAAAGCCGTGGCCAAGATGATCGTGGGCCGGAATTGCTTAGGGAATCGGCGTCAGATTTTCTTCGTCGATTCCGGCGGCTATGACAACCACGCCGACATCAATAATGACCTTCAGGGGAACCTTGCTTCGCTCGATGCTGCGATTGGGGCGTTTAATCAAGCGATGAAAGAGTTGGCGGCTCTGGATCCGAAATTTGACTACGATCAGGTCACGACATTCCAGGCCTCGGACTTTAACAGAACTTGGACACCCAATAGCGAAAACCCGGCAACGGCTGGAACTGACCACGCCTGGGGCACCCATTGCTTTATGTTTGGTGGCGCGGTCAATGGCGGGCAGTTTTATGGCGAGTTTCCGGAGTTGGTTGTCGGCGGCGCGAATGATACGCCACGCGGTAGCAGGGGGCGTTGGATTCCCACGACCTCGGTGGACCAACATTGCGCGGTGCTGGCCAATTGGTTTGGGGTGCCTCCGGGCAGTTCGGAGATGGAAACGATTTTCCCTAATTTGAGCCGCTTCGAAGATCCCTTCGGAGGTTCTGCAAACCTAGGCTATCTCTAGGGAATGAAAGTATTTGGTGGATTGGTTTTGGCGGTGGCTCTTGCTTGGTTTCTCGTGGGACTGAAGCGGGAATCTGTCGCTACTATTCCGGAGCCAGTAACCCCTAAACCTGATCAGGCCGAGGCCAAGGTGACGGGCTTTTCGATTGGCCGGATTCAGTTGCGCCACCCGGCAGCGATCGATGAAAGCAACACCGATGCCCGCCTGACCCGTTTTCGGGACGGAGTAAGTTACTGGCATCCCAGTGTGAAACTTGGCGGTGATCTCCATCATGAGAACGAGACCGCATACCGGGATCTTGAAATCATCGATGAAGTTCTGAGCAACTATCGGTTGGTTTATCAGGAAAATCCGGTGGGAACGGACAACGAGGAATTCGCTGCTGCTCTGACGGGAGAGAACCCGAAGAAAGTCGTCTTTATCGATCCCGGTCTTCTTTCCGATGGTGAGCTTCTGGATCGTTACGGAAATCCTTATGTTTTTCATCCCTTGAAGGCTGATGTTATGGACCTCCGCTCACTTGGTCCTGATGGCCAGCCATGGACCGGAGATGATATCTCGCTTGATGTGGAAAAGACCAAGAGCGAGCTTGGCCTGGCGCGGGAGGAATAATCCCGGAAGCTTTGCTTTCCCCTTGAAGCTGATTGTGAATGAAATCGTATTCCGTCTTTTGTTTTTTCGAACGTGCTTCCAGCGTTTCAGTAAATCCCGAGTCTGGTCGTCTGATGACAGGGAGGGCTGCAGTTAGGCGATATTTTCGTCGCACCAGCGACAGTTTCATACTCTCAGTTCGAAATCTTGATCGGGAACCAAGTTTGCCTCCACAGGAACCTCTTCCTCTATGTCGATTCGGCATTGGTGGAACGTCTCGATGAGTCGCTCTTCGATCTCTCCGGTCAGGTTGGGAA
>JAKMEV010000450.1:0-8862 GCA_022425785.1 Akkermansiaceae bacterium
GGCAGCGAGGCCTGCCGCAGCGGCGGTCGTTGCCGCAATAAAATTGCGGCGAGTAGGGAGGACGATACGTGAGGTCGGTGCTGGCTCTGGCATCTCGCGGCGGAGTATGCAGATTGCCATTCACCTGGCTACAAAAACCTTTTACAACGTCTGCTACCTGTTTCCTCTTTCATGTTTCACTAAAATTTTACGAGGAACTGTGAATAACCACAGTGAAATCCACAGCTTCTTTGGAATTACTAACCATTCATCGATGTAAATAAACCTGCAATTTTTGCCCTAATTAGGTCTGGATTGGTGATTTTCAGTCCAATTCCCTCCTCCCGAAAAAAATCTATTGAGACCTCATGACAATCCCGTCTCGACAAGTGGAAATCGGGTCCTATCCTCGCGCGCCCGCGACCCATCCCCTTTACATTCCATGGCCAAAGGTTTTCAAAGTCTCCCCGGTTTTCGTGATTTTCGTCCCGAAGACTGCGCGGTGCGCAATTATCTCTTCCGGACTTTTCGTGAAGTGGCGAGACGCTATGGCTTCCTTGAATACGAAACTCCCCTTCTCGAACCTACCGAACTCTACCTTAAGAAGTCGGGCGGCGAATTGAGCAGCCAGCTCTTCCGCTTCGAAGACCAGGGCGGACGCGACATCACCCTTCGTCCCGAAGTCACCGCCTCTCTCGGTCGCCTTGCCACCACAGTGCAGCGGAATTACCAAAAGCCGATGCGTTGGTTCGAAATCGGCCAGTGCTTTCGCTACGAAAAACCCCAGAAAGGCCGCACCCGCGAGTTTTACCAATTCAATGTCGACCTCCTCGGCGAATCGAATTCCGGAGCAGACGCCGAACTCATCGCTCTCTCGATCGAATTGATGCGTGAACTGGGCTTCCAATCCGGCGACTACGTCATTCGTCTTTCCGATCGTAGCTACTGGCAGGCCTTCGGCGAAAAGAAAGGTCTCAGCAAAGAACAAACCGCCGAACTTCTCCAGATCGTCGACAAGCTCGAGCGCAATAAGCCCGAGGTCACGGAAGAAAAGCTCTCGTCTCTCGGCCTTACCGCCGACGAAGTCAAAACCGCCATCGAACAACCCGAAGCTCTCGGCGAGAACCTCGACAACATCCTTACCAATCTCGAAGCCCGGGGCATGCGGGACGAAGTCGAAGTCGATCTTTCTATCGTGCGCGGCCTCGCCTACTACACCGGCGTGGTCTTCGAAGTGTTTGATGCGAGAAAATCCCTCCGCGCCGTCGCAGGGGGCGGACGTTACGACACCCTCATCTCCAGTCTCTCCGATGGCTCGGTTGACCTCCCCGCCGCCGGATTTGCGATTGGCGACGTTGTCATTCGTCATCTCATCGAAGAAACACCACACGCTGCCGCAAAGATGCAAGAAGCACTCGAAGCGGACAAAGCTTGCGACGTTTTCATCGTCCTTGCCGACGAATCGAAACAACTCGACGCTCTCGGTCTGACCTCGAAACTCCGTAGCGCCGGAATCGCAGTGACTTATCCGCTAGCGCCAACCAAAGTCGGCAAGCAATTCAAACAAGCCGAACAATCGGGCGCCCAACTGGCCCTCGTCGTGGGAAATGAATTCCCCGAGCTCGCCATGAAAACCCTCTCCTCAAGAACTGAAGAAACGATTACGGCTAACGCCGACGTCGCGGACTCCATCCTAAAACGACTCAACACCACATCATGAGAACACACCACTGTAACGAAATTCGCTCCGAGCATATCGGACAAACCGTCACCTTGATTGGTTGGGTGAATTCCACGCGTGACCACGGAGGCGTGATCTTTATCGACCTCCGCGACCGCGAGGGCCTGACTCAGGTGGTTTTCCGTCCCGACGACTCCATCGAAGCAGCCAAGCTTTCCCACTCACTTCGTGAAGAAGACGTGATTCAAGTCACGGGGACGGTCACGGCCAGGCTTAAAACCGAAGAAGTGGACGCCACCAACGACGATCTTGCCACCGGGCAAGTTGAACTAGTCGCCAAGGAGCTCACGATCGTCAACAAGGCAGAGGTGCTCCCCTTCCAGCTCGACAAGGAACTCTCCAACGAAGACCTCCGTCTCAAACATCGCTATCTCGATCTTCGCCGCCCGCGCCTGACCGAGAACCTCAAACAGCGTCACATCATCACCAAAGCCGCCCGTGATTTCCTCTCGGACGAAGGTTTCCTCGAGGTTGAAACACCCATCCTCTCCAAAGCCACTCCGGAAGGAGCCCGGGACTTTCTCGTGCCTTCGCGCATCAACCCCGGAAAATTCTACGCCCTTCCGCAAGCACCCCAACAATACAAGCAGATGCTCATGGTTGCCGGCGTCGAAAAGTATTTCCAGATAGCCCGTTGCTTCCGCGACGAAGATCTGCGAGCAGACCGACAGCCTGAATTTAGCCAGATCGACATCGAAGCCTCCTTTGTCTCACAAGACGACATCATCGGAATGATCGAAGGAATGCTCTCCTCGATGTTCTCACAAGCCCGTGGAGTGGAAGTCCCCACTCCCTTTGAGCGTCTCACCTGGAAAGACGCCATGGATCGCTATGGCTCCGATAAGCCCGAACGTCGCATCGGCATGGAGATGGTTGACCTTACCGAAGACCTCAAGGACTGCGAATTTCGCGTCTTCTCCGGCACTATTGCCAACGGCGGCGTTGTCAAAGCAATCAACGCGAAAGGCTTTGCGGACATTTCCACCGGCCAAATCGACAAGCTCACCAAGCTAGCTCAGGAAGCCGGAGCCAAGGGACTCGCCTACATTCAGGCCCGCGACACCGACCGCACGACCTGGCGTTCGCCATTCGTGAAACGGATGACCGACAGCGAAGTGGAAGCTCTTCGCAGTAAACTCAGCATCGAACCCGGAGACCTCATCCTCTTCGCAGCCGACAACTGGGAGCCTGCCTGCGACGTCCTCGGACGCATCCGCCTTGAGGTTGCAAACCTTAAGGAATTGCTCAAAGGGAACGAAGAGCTCGATTTCCTTTGGGTCACGGAATTCCCTCTCCTCGCCTATGACGAAGAAGAAGGCCGCCACGTCGCGGTGCACCATCCCTTCACCCGCCCCCTTAAAGAAGACGAGGAAAAACTTCGTAATGGCGAACTCGATGGACTTCGTGCCCAGGCCTATGACGTCGTTCTCAACGGCTATGAATTGGGCGGCGGCTCAATCCGGATCCACGAAGCCGACTTGCAGAGTTCGATGTTCACGGCACTCGGAATTAGCGAAGAAGAAGCGGCCGAGGAATTCGAGCACATCCTGGACGCCTTCAAATACGGCGCTCCTCCTCACGGCGGTATTGCCCTGGGTCTCGATCGCGTCGTTATGCTGGCCTGCAAGGAAAACTCGATCCGCGAAGTCATCGCCTTCCCAAAAAACAACAAGGGAGCCGAACTCATGACCTCAAGCCCCGGAACCGCGACTCCGATTGCCCTCCGCGACCTGCGCATCAAATCTACCTACGTCGAAAAGCCCAAGGAAGAGTAAATTTCTCCGAGATTGACCAAAGCAAGCGCCTTTCGCAAAGTCACTACGATGATTCGGAATACGCTTCTTTTTTGCCTGTGTCCTATTGCGTTTACGTCCGTCCAAGCGGAGATCGAAAACGAAATTAAGTTGGGGATCGAAGCCGTCACCGGAATTCGTTCCGGCTATCTCCATCGTGGATATGATCTCGCCGACGCATCGCTGGAATTTCAACTTCATGCGGAGTTCGCCCTCTCCAATGAATCATCGCTCAACTTCGGAGTCTGGCATCTCGCTGAAAGCGACGGAGATTTTTCAGCAAACTCGGCCTATTTGGAACTGGATCACCAGGTCGCCGAGCAACTCTGGATCGGCGGATCGATCACTTATCGCGAATTGGATCGCAGCTCTCTCGACAGCGGCGGCGATCTGGGAACCTACTTTCGCTATCGCCCTCACGACGATTGGACCATCAGCGGAGAGCTACACTACGACTTTGCTGCCGACGGGTGGTATGCGGACACTGAATTGGAGTGGAGCCAAACACTCTCTAACACCGCCTTTATTGCAATCAGCAACGGAGTCAGCTTTGCATCCGACTACTACGGCGATAGCAGCTTTCACGATGTCTTCAGCAGAATCACTCTGACCTATGCTCTATCCGACGAAATCGCCTTCACGCCATTCGTAGGCTCCAGCTTTTCCTTAAGCGATTCAAACCGCGACGGTGAACTCTACGCCGGCTTCTGGTTCGAGGTTATTTTTTAGGCCCCTTCTTCCAGGGGTCGCGAAGTTCGCTTGAATCCAGAAAGCCATTGGCATCTTCATCGAGCTTTTGGAATAGCTTCTCTCTCGCCTCCTCAGGCACCCCGGGAGAAAATGGACCCTTTTGGAATTCCGCCCTTGAAACTTTATCGTCCCCATTAGTGTCGAGGTTCTTCATCCCTCCTTCGGACCTACCCCCTTTTTTACCACGACGATCATGTCCCAATTTGGAATGGTCCTTGCGGCTCAAAAACCCATCCTTATTGCGATCCATTTGATCAAAAATACGACGAACTCGCTCCGGCGGCATCTCTTTGAATTTGGGAGAATTTGAAAATTCCTCAATGCCTACTTGGCGGTCTTTGTTGGCATCCATTTTCTCAAATAGTGGGAATGCAAATCCGCCATGAGGCCCCTTTGGATCATGGGGACGTCTCAGCTCATTCTTCGAAATCACCCCATCACTGTCCTTGTCCAAACGGTCAAAAATCTTCTTCCTGACCCCCTCATCGAGAGATTGCATCCTCTTGCTGGCTGAAAATTCCCCGAATGAGATTTCGCAGTTCTTATCGGCATCTAGTCGCTTCAGCATGTCCTGGGGTGACGGTCTTTCTACACCCCGATCAGGCTTATCACCCCCTTTTTTAGGCTCTGCCTCACAACCCATAAACCCCAAAGAATTCAGGGTCAATAGTGCCAGAACGATGAAGAAAGTGCGTGCCATAGGATCAGCTTAGTGGAGTTAACCACAGAGTGGAGGCGAAGTTGCACAAAAAATCGCGCTTTTGCGTAGACTGGACACGGGGAGATTTTAAACTATCAGCAGATGGAAATTCTTTCCCTTCTCAAAGCACCCAAGGCAACTCTTTCTTTTGAGTTTTTCCCTCCAAAAGACGACGCTGGAGCAAATGATTTGCTGAAGACAGTCGATGACCTGGGAAAACTAGATCCAGCCTTCGTGAGTGTAACTTACGGAGCTGGCGGGACAACCCGAGGCCGCACCCGATCCCTCGTCCAACGCATCATGAAGGGAGCCTCTGTCCCAACGGTCCCCCACCTGACGTGCATTGGACACTCCGAAGATGAAATGTCCGAGATTCTCGACCACTATTCGAAGGATCAAGTCAGCACCATTCTGGCCCTGCGGGGCGATCCACCACGCGATGAACCCAACTACGATCGCAGCAAAGACGACTTCAAGTTTGCCGCCGATCTGGTGAAATTCATTAAGAACCATCACCACCCCATTGAAATTGGCGTCGCCGGATTTCCCGAGGGTCACCCCGCCACTCAAAACCGGCTCAAGGAAATGGAATACTTCAAAGCAAAAGTAGACGAGGGTGCTGACTACATTTGCACCCAGCTCTTTTTTGACAACCACGACTTCCTAGACTACCGGGATCGATGTGCTCTCGAAGGAATTGATCTTCCCATTGTGGCGGGCATCATGCCCATCACAACAATTCCCGGCATGAAGAGAATGGCCGAACTCGCCGAAGGAAGCCGATTTCCCGCAACACTATTGAAAGCTCTCAACACCGCAGGCAATGACGCCAAAGCAATCCGACAGGCTGGGGTCCAATATGCGATTCATCAATGCCAGGAACTTATCGACGAAGGAGTTTCAGGCTTACACCTTTACACTCTCAACAAGAGTAATGCGACCCTCACCATTGCCAACTCGCTGGAGTTTTAAGGACCTCTCAGGTGGGAAGATTACTCTTCCTCGATATACTTCTCTTCCCGCCTCGCTTCCTCGAGAACTTCCTTTGCGACATCCGCAGAGACCTGCGAAAAGGTGTTTTTGATTTCAAAAGGAACCCAGCGCCACCCTTGGGCGTCGGCCGGGAACATCTTGATCAGGTTGTCGTATTTCCCGAAAGCGATTGCCGGCACTCCGAGGCTTAAATCTCCACGAACCCGATAGACATTCATCTCGTCTCTCATCCGCATATCATCGATCTGCTGCGGAGTCATAACCCCACGCTGGGCCTCCGAAAGCCCTGCTAACCCTGTATTAACGAGATTAAGATAGTTTTCCTCCTCCTGCAAAAGACCCGCTGCAGTCTTCAGACTCATCCGCTCATCCTCTAGATCCTTAGCCGCCGAAGTGTCAGTACTGTCAGATTTAAAACTCCCCGAGCCAATCCCTTCGGTCAACACGATTTCGAGGGCCTCGGCGGCTTCCTTCTGACTGGGCAAATGGGTTTTAAATTCGCCCTTCAACGCAGCCAATGAACCCGACTTCAGATCAATCCCATTTACCTCCATCTCTCCTCCCACGGTCTTGAAGGAAAACATGCCCTCTTCAAAATCAACCCGCCGGTATGTCCGGTCCACATCAAGAACTGAAATCGCCCGCAAGAGATCCCACTTCTCGCGTAAAGTAACCACATCATTCCCTCCCAACTCCACATCGGCTTCCATCACAATACGATAATCAGTTGATCCGGAAATTTTCAAATCCCCGGAAATCGAACCCGACATAAACTCCCTCAGGTCGATCCCCGGAAGCCTCACCAAGGATAGAATTGGCAATGATTGAAATGATCCTTTTAAATCAAATTTCGGACGTGCCGCCGGCCCCATGATTGAACCAGCCAGTTCCATTTCCCCGCCGTTCTTGGACAAGAGCAACTTCTCCACTCTGATTCCATCCGAATCACATAGCAACTTGGCCTCCTTGATATCGAGATTCTTCAACCAGTTCTGACTGAACCGTCCTCCCTCGAGTGAAATTTCCCACACCCCTTGATCCCGGGAGGCGCGAAACTTCGCCTTTTCTAGTTTCCCGTAGGTAATCTTGGAATACCCCCATTCACAACTTAACTCATCAATCTCAATGGACTCCAGATTCCCCTCCGACATGCTTGCTATAATCGAAGCAAAGGAATTCTCCATTTCCCTCTGATCCCCTCCCGCTTTCAGTTCAAAATAGGCTGACTTCATCCTCACCTGCTCAGGTGTCCACTTGGAGGTAATTCCGGTGAGAAAGCTCGAGGCTGCTGTCAGGCGATTGATTTCAGCCTGATAGAAAAAGCTCTCCTCTCCACCTTCAATGACAAGGTCTTGAAAAGTCGAAACACCCCTGGCTCTCTCAAACTTCTTGGCTTCGATGGAACTGGCCCCCAATACCTCACCCAGCGCAGCCGTCACTTCGCCCCGGTAATCATCCCCTCCGAAATAGTGGTTGAGGGCAAAAAACGCCACTCCCAGGCACAGCAGCAGCACTACCAGCACTCTCAAAAACAACACTCCCAACTGCTTGATCACGGACCCACCACCCATGGTTCCAGCATAGCGTAATTGAAAAAAGAACCCTTGTTTTGCAATCCAATCAGCCACGCGTTTTTGATATTCATCAAGACGCTGCTGATCGATAAAGTTAGCCACAAACAAAAACTAAACAATGGATAGCCGATTGACCATCGAAATTAATCCGAGCATTCGATTAGTATTTCACTCGCCGTACCCCGCCACCTCGGGTATCTCTCCTGCGTGGAATCTGCCGACTACAAAGTCAGCCTGGAAATATTCGAAGGCCCCTTAGACCTGCTTCTTTACCTCATCAGGAAAGACGAGGTGGACATTTACGAAATATCGCTGGAACGGGTCACAACCCAATATCTCGATTACCTTGAGACCTTCAAACTTCTCAACATCGATTTGGCATCCGAATTCATCTCCATGGCCGCCAACTTGATGTATATTAAGAGCCGGACCCTTCTCCCAAAACGGGAACAGCCGCCCGACGACGAGGCAGACGAAGACGACCCTCGTTGGGAATTGATCCGCCAGCTCATTGAATACAAAAAATTCAAGGATGCCGCCGGCTTCCTCGCCCGCCGGGAGGTCGAGCAAGAATCGGTCTTCGCCCTCACTCCCGAGAAAAACGCAAAACCCGAGGATCTTGAACCGACTCCCTTGGCCGAAGTTTCCATTTTCGACCTCATCAGAGCCTTCCAGAATGTCCTGAAGCGATTCGAAGAGGCCCGGGATTTTGGCGACATCGTCGATGACCGCTACACCGTCAATGACAAGATCGAATTCCTCCTTACCAGTCTCCAACCTGGCCAGGGAATGACTCTGCAATCTCTTTTCAAGGAGGCCACCTCGAAGGTCGAGGTCATCGTCACCTTCCTCGCCCTCCTCGAACTCATGAAAATGAACCAATTCAAGGCCAAACAGGACAACCTGATGGGGCAGATCGAGATCGTCCGGTCCGCCGCTCCGTAATCCTCAATTCCCGTGTCCCTCCCTCCCCGTCTGGCATTCTTTGGAGGAACCTTCGACCCCATTCACCTGGGACACCTGGAAATTGCCCGCAAAGCGCAATTCGCCCTTCAATTGGATCAAGTGATTTTCCTGCCCTGTCGGCAGTCCCCTCACAAGACAGACATACCCGGTGCCTCCGACCAGGAGCGCCTCGAAATGATCAAGATCGCAATCCAAGATATCCATTGGGCGCATGTCAGTGACTTTGAGCTCAAAAAGCCACCCCCGTCCTACACATGGGAAACCTTGCGCGAATTTAAGAACACGTTTCGGGACGACTCCCGTCTTTTCCTGATTCTGGGGCTTGATCAATGGAATTCCCTGCCTCGCTGGAAACACCCCGAACGG
>JAKMEV010000460.1:0-5208 GCA_022425785.1 Akkermansiaceae bacterium
AACTTGTCCTCGGCAGAGGCGACCTCTTCCTCGATCGAAGCGGCTTCGGCTTTTTTGGAAGCAAGTTCAGCCTGGGTGGCTTTGTTTTCGGCGAGTTGCTTATTTAGATCGGTCTGCTTCGCTTCGCGGGCTGCATCGGCATCTTCCTTGTCAGTCACCAAGCCTGTGATTTCAGAGACCAATTTATTGAAGCTTCCGGTCTGACGTTCAAATTTCTTATCTTCATTTGCGATAACTGAGTTGGTTTCCTCAATCGCTTCCTTGTTTTTGTTGGCGACGAATGCCGCGAAAATGAGGATCAGAGCTGCCAGAGTGCCGAAGGTGGGTGCCATAATGTGTGAGTCGTTAAGGTGGTGTTTGAAGGAAGCTACCGATTTCACCGGTGATCCGGCAATCAGAAAATTCAACGATCCTTGAAATAATCTTAAAAACTGGCCGCCACGAGTGACTCATCGCTTGCCTTATTGGGGTCTCAAGACAAGTTGACGGCGTGAAAAGCGTTCTGCGGGTCATTTCATATTTAAAGCGCTATCCTATGCTAGGCGGGGCTCAGTTCCTCTGTGCTGCCATTATGGCGGGTTCGGTGATCATTTTCCCGCTGGTGACACGACACATCACGGGGGAAATCATTCCCAACAAGCAATTCGACCACTTCTTGCCCTGGGTTCTGCTGGGACTGGGGAGCTTTTTCCTAAAAGACGCCCTGAATTGCGCCCGCATCATCCTCAATAACCACTTCGAGCAACGTGTCATCTATGACATTCGCTCCGATCTCTACCAAAAAATCCAGCGTTTGCCGCTGCGATGGTTCGATACGCGTCGCACCGGTGATGTCATGACGCGGGTCGTCGAGGACGTTACCGCAATGGAGCGCATCCTCATCGACGGTATCGAATTGGGCCTGATTTCAGTCATTCAGATCTTGGCCGTGGGAATCACGATGTATTGGATGAATGCCAGCGTGGCCGCATGGGCCACCCTCCCCGTCCCCTTCCTGATGCTGGGGGCATGGATTTACACCCGGGATGCCCGCGACCGCTACAAGCAACAACGCGAGTCAGCCTCTGATCTCAACGCCCTTCTCCACGACAACATCGCCGGAATCCGACAGATCAAGGCCTATGCCGCTGAAAAAGAGGAACATCTGCACTTCAACCGCCTGTCCAATGCGATGCGTCGAGCCACCTTGCGGGTCATGAAATGGTGGGCCTTTTATTCACCGGGCATGTCTTTCCTCAATATGATCGGATATGTGCTCGTTCTGGGATTCGGCGGTCACGCGGTGATGACCGGCGAGATGAAACTGCCCGATCTCCTCGCCTTTTTCCTTCTTCTTTCCCTGTTCTACGAGCCCGTCAGCAAGCTGCACCAGCTCAACCAAATGGCATTATCTTCAAGGGCTGCAGCCGATCGAGTCTTTGAAATTCTTGACTCAAAAGACGAACCCGAGGCTGCTAGTGGAACTCCCCTCGCCCAGCCTGTCACAGGCGATGTTGTCTTCAACGATGTCAGTTTCGCTTACGACGAAGACCAACCCACGCTTCACAATGTCTCCCTTCAGGCTACCCGTGGACAAACCATCGCTCTCGCAGGCACCACCGGGGCCGGAAAGTCCACTATCGTCAATCTCTTGTGCCGATTCTACGAATACGATTCCGGCTCAATTTCCATCGACGGACAGGAACTCAACACCTTGGCTAAAAACTCCCTCCGCGCCTCGATCGGCTACGTCACGCAGGAAGCCTTCCTCTTCAATGGCACCGTCCGCGAAAACCTCGCCCTTGCCGACCGGAATGCCAGCGATGACGACCTATGGAAAGCCCTCGAAGCCGCCCGCGCCGCTGATTTCGTGCGGGAGTTGCCGGAGCAACTCGAAACCAACGTCGGCGAACGCGGTGTAAAGCTCTCCGGAGGCGAGAAACAACGCCTTTCCATCGCCCGGGCCCTCCTCAAAGACCCCCCGATCCTTCTTCTCGACGAGGCCACCGCCTCGGTAGACAATCAGACTGAGTTACTGATTCAACAGGCTTTAGACGAGTTAATGAAAAACCGAACCTCCATCGTGGTCGCTCATCGTCTCTCGACGATCCAGAACGCTGATAAAATCTACGTTCTCGGGAAAGGACGCCTCATCGAGGAGGGAACCTACGAGGAATTACTCGAAAATGACGGTCCATTTGCGGAACTCGCGAGCTCAATCAAGTAAGTTTTTCAGGCGCGACAAATTGTCTCTCCTTCGCTTTCCCTAGAGCCACAGGGGCTGGCCGATTTTCGCAAAATTATTTGCAAATCCGGCGACAAAATCGCGAATCCGGCGACGTTATTCGACCAGCGCTTCGGCGCCGCCAGATTTCGCTCAAATGAGCGCATCCTGGCTTTGTGCAAAGCGGCTCCGGATTGGTCTTCGGGGCCGCTTTCTTTTACCCTCGGCGAACGACTCTCTCTCCCCTTTGAAATATCACTAATAGACCTTTGCCACTCAGGCAAAAATCGGGTAATCGCGGTCAGGAGTTCTCCGAAACCTTTCACCACGATCTTCCATGCTCGACATCAAGCTCATCCGCGAAACCCCCGACCTCGTCAAAGAACGCCTCGCCAATCGTCACGATGGCTCGGCTGATCTCATCGACGAAGTCCTTGCCTGCGACGAAACACGTCGCAAAAACGAAACCGAAAAACAAGCGCTCCAATCGCAACGTAAAGCAACCTCCAAGGAGATCGGAAAACTCCGTGCCAACGGCGAAGATTCATCGGCCATCGAATCCGAAGTCAAAAAGATCGGCGACAAGATTAAAAAACTCGACGACGAGGGCTCGAAGGCCGCCGCGCGTCAGGAAGAGCTCCTTCTGAACATCCCCAATCTCCCGCACGAAAATTGCCCTGTCGGAGCCGACGAGGAAGCCAACCCCGTGATCCGCACCTGGGGAGAAAAACAAGCCCTCCTTAAACCCAAGGACCACCTCGAGATTGCCGAAAAACACGGCATGATCAGCTTCGATGACGGCGCCCGCATTTCGGGTTCGGGATTTGCTGTATACCGCGACAAGGGAGCCCGCCTTCAACGCGCCTTGATCCAATACCTTCTCGATCTTCAAACCCGCGAGCACAGTTACGAAGAAGTCAACGTCCCTCACGTCGTACGGCGCGAGTGCATGGTGGGTACCACTCAACTTCCCAAGTTCGAGGACGACATGTATGGGATCGAAAATAACGAGATGTTTCTCATCCCGACTGCCGAAGTTCCCATCACGAACCTCTACCGCGACACTCTCCTCGCCGAAGCCGATCTTCCCATCAAATTGACGGGACATACTCCCTGCTTCCGTCGTGAAGCAGGCAGCGCCGGACGCGATAACCGCGGCATCATCCGCATTCACCAATTCGACAAAGTCGAACTCGTTCAGGTCGTTCATCCCGACCAATCATTCGCTCTCCTCGAGGAACTCACCGGCCATGCCGAAGCGGCACTCCAAAAACTTGGCCTGCACTATCAAGTCATCGAACTCTGCACCGGCGACGTAGGCTTTGGATCCCAGAAAACTTTCGATATCGAAGTCTGGGCACCCGGTCAGGGAAAATATCTCGAAGTCTCAAGTTGCTCGAGCTTCGGCGACTATCAGGCGCGCCGCATGAAGCTCCGCTACAAGGACGCCGAAGGCAAAAATCATTTCTGCCACACCCTCAACGGATCCGGCACCGCCCTGCCCCGTCTCTTCGTCGCTCTTGTCGAGCAACATCAAACCGCCGATGGCACCGTCAACATCCCCGAGGCTCTCCAGCCGTATTACGGATCGGACACCCTCTAGCGGCCTCTCCCGGCATTATTTGCCCGCCTCCCACAGCCGAAAATCAGGCTACTTCCAGCCACCCCATGGCAGGAATCGCTCAAAATACTTGCTTCCCACCAATTCGCGGGTAAAACCGCCGCCCCACGTGGTAAACTCACTTAAAATCGCCCTGCCGAAAGGTAGCCTGCAAGATCCGACCCTTCGGCTTCTTGAAAAGGCCGGCTATAATATCTACACCTCGGACCGCGGACTTCGTCCTTCTTCGGACGATAATGGTCTGGATATCTACATGATTCGGGCCCAGGAAATCGCGCGCTACATCGATCAGGGTTTCATTGACTGCGGGATCACCGGACTCGATTGGGCCTATGGGCACGATGTCGATCTCGTCGACCTCGCCGAGCTTCCCTACTCCCGCGCCACCACCCGCCCCACCCGCTGGGTCCTCGTTGTTCCCGAAGATTCTCCCATCAAGACGGTCGAAGATCTCGAAGGAAAACACATCGCCACTGAAGGACTCGAAATCACCAACCGCTACCTCGCAGAAAAAGGCGTCACCGCGAATGTCGAATTTTCCTGGGGAGCGACCGAAGTCAAAGTCCCCGATCTCGTCGACGCCATCGTCGATGTCACTGAGACCGGGTCTTCCCTCCGCGCCAATAAGCTGCGCATCGTGGACGAACTCCTTTCCTCCTTCCCCCACTTCTACGCCAGCAAGGAAGCCTTTGCCGACGACTGGAAGCGCGCTAAAATGGAGCGCATGGTCATGATGATCAAAGGGGCCCTCGAAGCCCGCGACAAAGTCGGCCTCAAAGCCAACCTCCCGGAAGCTAATCTGGACGCCGTGCTCGAAAAACTCCCCTCCCTGCGCCGCCCGACTGTCTCCCGGCTTGCCGAAGAGGGTTGGGTCGCCATTGAAACCATCATTTGCGAAAGCATCGCCCGCTCGATCATCCCGGATTTGAAAGAACTGGGAGCCGAAGGCATTATCGAATACCCGCTCAACAAAATCGTTCTCTAAGCAAAACACTTTAACGGAATTGCGGTCCTTAAACCCGCAGAACTTAACAACCACCACGAATTATGGGTAACCTGAAAAAGCGTCGTAAGACCAAGATCAGCAAGCACAAGCGTCGTAAGCGCATGAAGGCAAATCGCCACAAGAAGCGCCTTCGCTACAAGTCATAAGCTGACTTGCTGATATTCGGTCCGGCAGACCGCACCCTTCTGCCAGTAGCACCGCCGGAGAAAACTCGGCGGTTTTCTCGTGTACCGAAATATCGTATTGACCATCCATGCCCAACGCCCTGCCCAATCCCACCGGCGACCTCTTCCGTCTCACATCCGATCTCCTCGAGACCGGCAAAAAGGCCTCCCGCGAAAGCCCGCGCCGCCGCATGATCATGCCCGTCCAGCGAAC
>JAKMEV010000471.1:0-7979 GCA_022425785.1 Akkermansiaceae bacterium
GTCCGAAAACTTTGAGGTTTGAAAATCGTTTCGGCCCGCTAGCTTGGCTTCAGACAAGTTACACGATTATGGGAAGAGCATTTGAAATCCGGAGAGGAGCCAAGGAGAAGCGTTGGGGAAAGATGTCGCGCATTTTCCCAAAATTAGCAAAGAGCATCACGATGGCCGCCAAGGAAGGCGGACCAGATCCTGATTCCAATGCTTCGTTGCGCACGGCGATTCTCAATGCCAAGGCAGAGAACATGCCAAAGGACAACATTGATAAGGCGATCAAGCGGGCCGCCGGAAAGGATCTCGCTGACATCAGCCAGGTCAATTACGAGGGCAAGGGACCGCACGGGAGTCTTTTCTACGTGGAGTGTGCGACCGAAAACACCAATCGCTCGGTGACCAATGTGCGCACAATTTTCAACAAGAACGGCGGAGAGATGGTGAATTCCGGATCGCTGGAATTCATGTTTGATCGCAAAAGCGTGATCGAATTCAATCCGGAAGGGGTGAATCTTGAAGAGCTGGAACTGGAGCTCATGGACGCCGGTCTCGAAGAGATGGAAGTCGAAGGCGACATGGGTCTCGTTTATGGCGAGTATTCCTCCTTTGGAAAACTGACCGAGACGATGGAGCGTCATAAGGTCGAGGTGACCAAGGCCGCTCTGGAGCGGATTTCCAATAATCCACAGCCTTTCACTGAGGAGCAGCTGGTCGAGATCGATGCTCTGGTGGACAAATTGGAAGACGACGAAGACGTCCAAGCGGTGTTTATTAATGTTGAGCGTTAGAGGCTGATCAAGCTGGGCCCGGATTGGGCGGGACACGATTGTAACTGGCGACTGGGCCGGACCTTCTTCATACTCGGGCCTAGAGTTATCGGGTAACGGCTCATCGCCGGCCTCGCACCTCCTTTAGGTTTCTCAATCCCTTGCCGCGAGTTCCCTGAGTTGGACAGGGCTGGATCTTACTTTCCTCCGAAGTAGCCCATCATCTGGAGGACACCGAAGAAAAAGATGGCGAAGACGATGAGATGCAGAGCGATGTAGAGCTTGGCGCCTAGTTCGATGTGCTTGCGAGTGAGCATGGCGGAAGGATGCACCTCGGGGGGCGAATTGGTCAAGGAGATTGGGAATTGCCACTGATTTCACCTTCCCCAAATAATGGAATTCAGCGCTCCGGTATTGCGGATTGGCCTTCGGGGTGGCAGAACGCAGCGTGAGCAATCCTTTCCGAGAAGACTTGGTTTCCCGCAATCGCCCCGATGCTTGCACCGTGGTGATCTTCGGAGCCACCGGTGATTTGACCCATCGCAAGCTGGTTCCGGCATTGTATAATTTAGCAGTTGATGGCGAGTTGCCTCCCGGCGTGCAGATTATCGGCTTTGCCCGGCGAGATTGGACCAATGAATTTTTTCGGGAGGGCTTGGAAAAGCTCAACCGCAAGGTTTCCCGGACGGGGCACGACGAAGAACTCTGGAATTCGCTGGCTCCGAATATCAGCTATCACCAAAGTGAATTCCAGGATGAGGATGGTTACGCTTCGCTGGCCGCCAAGCTCGATGCCGCCGATGAAGAGCGGGGAGCGAAAGGGAATCGCCTCTTTTATATCGCGAGCGCGCCAGAATATTTCGACGATATTTTGCTTCATCTTAAAAAAGCCGGCTTGAGCGAAGAAAGGGAAGGATGTTGGTCGCGGGTGATTGTTGAGAAGCCCTTCGGCACGACCTTGGCTACGGCACAGCATTTGAATCAGGTCGTCAATGGCACCTTCGAGGAAAAGGACACTTATCGGATCGACCACTATCTCGGAAAAGAGACCGCGCAGAACATCATGGTGCTGCGCTTTGCCAACGCCATTTTCGAGCCACTTTGGAACAAGCAATACATCGATCATATTCAGATCACCTGTGCCGAGCATTTGGGGATGGAAGGTGGGCGCGGAGCCTACTACGACGGAGCCGGAGCGCTGCGCGACATGGTGCAAAACCACTTGTTGCAACTTCTCAGTCTGGTGGCGATGGAGCCGCCGACTGATCTCAGTGCCGATGGAGTGCGGGATGAAAAGGTGAAGGTGATTCGCTCGCTGCGTCAGTGGGATACCCCTGAGCTGGTGAAGGAGAATGTCGTGCGCGCGCAATACCTCTCAGGAAATATCAACGGAAACGAAGTTCCGGGGTATCGTGAGGAAGATCGCGTAAATCCTGAGTCGGAAACGGAAGCTTATGTAGCGCTGCGTTGCATGATCGACACCTGGCGCTGGAGCGGCGTGCCGTTTTACGTTCGGGTTGGAAAACGTCTGCCCAAGAAGGCGACCGAAATTTCGGTCCACTTCAAGGAAACCCCAAGTGTTCTTTTTAATGCTGCTCCCGGCGGAGTGCCGGATGGAAATGTTCTCGTGATTCGCATTCAGCCGGATGAAGGGATTTCCCTGCGGATGAATTCGAAGCTTCCGGGCACCAGCTTGCGTATGGAGCCGGTGAAGATGGACTTTCATTACGCTTCGAGTTTCGGAAAGAGTAGTCCGGAGGCCTACGAGCGTCTTTTGCTCGATTGCATGGCGGGAGATGCCACCTTGTTTGCGCGTCGCGATGAAGTGGAAGAAGCGTGGAAGTTCGTCGATAACATCGAAAGGGCCTGGCACGAGAGTGAGAATCCACCGCCGATGGCCGAGTTCCCAGCCGGAGGGTGGGGACCGACCGAAGCCGACGAAATGTTGAGTGGTGAAGGGCGGAAATGGAGGAGGCTCTAGCAATGAGTGTGGAATTATCCAGTGCCGGATTGGGCCGTGCGGTGGAGGTCGCGGCCATTGATGGCGAGTTGAAGAAACTTTGGGAGGCGGATGACGCGAGCACGAATGCTTCGCTGATGAATTTTCTCATCTACACCGAAGATCCTTCGCAACTGAGGGCCAATTCGGAAACGATTTTGTCGCTGACCCAGGAAAATGCCTGTCGCGCGCTCCTGATTGCGATGGATCGCGAGGCGCCGGAGCCATCGATCGAGGCCTACATCACGGCGCATTGTCATTTGGCGCACGGGAAGAAGTCGATTTGTTCGGAGCAGGTTTCGTTTTTACTGAAAGGCAAATCCCTCGGGCGCTTGAGGAATACCGTGTTTGCGCATTTGAATAGCGACCTGCCATTGGTTTTCTGGTGGCAAAATGAACTCTCGGATCTTTTTGAAGAAAGGCTCTACCGACTGGTAGATCGTTTAATTTTCGATAGCTCGACCTGGGCGGATCCGACTGCGGGATTTGAGCGTATCGTGGCCGCCCGGGAGGATACGGGGCAGTCGATGATCACTCAGGACTTATCGTGGACACGGAGCTATTTCTTCCGGCTTGCCACTGCGGGGCTCTTCGATGACCCGGCAGCGAAGAAATCTTTTTCGGCGATCAATAAAGTGAAGATCGTAGCTCAGAAAGAACAGCGTACTGCGGCTCTTCTTCTCCTTGCCTGGGTCGTGGAGTTGTCAGGATGGAAATTGCTTTTGAAAAACGGAGATTCCTTCGAACTGTCATCGGCAGAGGGCAATCTGATCGAAGCAAGTATTGAGTGGAATGAGGATGGAGCTCCTTTGTGCGAACTCAGTTTTTTCTCGCCGGATTGTGAGATCAAAATAACCCGAGAGAGGGAAAATCCGCACCTTTGTCAGTCGCTTTGTACGGATGGGCATTGTCTCTACTTCAGTGGTCCGGCTGATGCCGATGCGCCTGCTGATTTGGTAGCGAGTCAGCTGTCACGAGGCGGGAAGAATTCCCTTTTCCTGCGAGTGTTGCCGCAGTTTTTTGAGCTGCTATAGGGAACTTCTCGAGAGATGTGGATGGCCTCGTGGGATAGCGGGGTAGGGCAATGGGATGCTTTGTTGAGTTATGGATTTCGACATGCCAAGGGTATGGCCTTTCGATCGTATTTGGAACAATGGTGGTTCGATGCCAGCTCGAAAGCCCCGAGAGAGCAGTATCGTGATTACACCGAGCCGGTAGGAGTTGATGGTTACTCTGAACGGTCGCAAGGATGAGACCTCTTGGTTTGCAATTTCGGTGAAGGTCTCGCGGTGGAAGCTCTTGGATCCTTGGGCTTTACCAACTCGATTGGTTTTTAGATGGAAACACATTGCGAATTCTAAATACGCGCCTAGCTTTACTATCTGGATAATTATGCGCCTGAAATCGCTCCGTCTTTTCGTTCCGCTTGCTCTGGTAATTGGGGTGTATGCCATCCTTTCGGAGGAGGACTCGCTTGCTGGTTCTGAGCCAGATGGGGTTCGTTCCGCCGAACAGAATTTAGGCTCTGCGGATCCGGTATTTCGGGAATTGCAGTGGGAGAGGTTTTTAGAAGACCGCTCCGAATTGGGGGAATACCGAGACAATCTCATGAAGGTCGGGTCTCGTCTTCCTCTGAGTAAATTTGCCGGGCTGTCGCCGGGGATGCAGATGAGATTAGCGAAGTTTGCGCACCTGCGGGAGAATTCCCCCCTTCCTCCTTTTTCGATGTGCTGGGCTCCCGGAGTTGCCCCTGAAGCGCTTGAGGCATTTCATGCCGTGGAAGACCAGATGGGAGATGTCCCCGGAGAACCTCAGCCAGCAACTCAATTCGACGAGGACGATCGGTGGGGGCGAACTGCGACCTACAATTCCTTCTTCGAAAGTAACGAGCAAGGAAAGCCGACGACTCTTCGTTGGAGTTTCATCCCCGATGGAACAAGTATTTTTGGTTTCAATGGTGAACCGACATCGGACAGTGATCTCATCGAGTTTTTGGATGCTCGATACGGAGTGAGTGGCGGCGGTAGTGACCTTACCACGCGCCCTTGGTTTGCGGTTTTCCAAGCGGCGTTTGATAATATTTCTGAGTTGACGGGGGTGTCTTATGTTTACGAACCGAATGATGACGGAGCAGCATTCGCGCAATTCTCGCTTCCTTCAGGATCGATTGGAACCCGCGGCGACATTCGGATCGGAGGGCATTTTATCGACGGGGAATCCGGCTCGAACACCCTGGCGTATAACTTTTCTCCGAGTGCAGGTGACATGGTCATCGATACCGCAAATCCGGTATTTTATGGTAACACCTCGAGTAATTCTCTCAACCTGCGCAATGTGGTGGAACACGAACACGGACACGGTCTTGCATTGAGTCATGTTTGCCCGATTAATCAAACCAAGTTAATGGAGCCTTTCATCTCGCGTCAGTTCCGCGGATTGCAGTTGGATGATATTTTTTCCCTGAACCGCCTCTACGGGGATTATTTTGAGAAGCACGATTCCAGTGTCAGGAATAATGACTCTCCCGGAAACGCTGCGCCCCTCGCCCTCTCGGTGGGAGATTCGTTTTCGCGAGACCATCTCAGTATCGATGATAACAGCGATCAGGATTTTTATCTTCTGGAGGATGTTCCATCGGGATCATTGATCACCTATCGTGTTGTTCCGGTTGCGACTCCGGGTGGCTTTGTGGAAGGGCCGCAAAATACCGATGGTTCATGTTCGTCGGGTTCCTTGTATGATTTTACAAGTATTCATGATCTTGATATCGCCATTCTGTCATCGAATGGCGGCACGGTCCTGAGCCAAGCGACCTCGGAGCCGATTGGAGAGAGAGAGGAGATCGTTTCTTTTTCGGTGCCGTCGACAGGCGACTATTATTTGCGAGTGACGGGAGGGAGCGCCAATAGCGCGCAATTGTATACACTTGAAGTCGATCTTGCTCCGTCTCCGGGTCCTCCCCCTGCGGCGCCGAGCGGTTTGATTGCTGACCTGTCGATTTCGGGTGAAGTTTCTCTGAGCTGGAGCGATAATAGTGATTCGGAAGACGGATTTGAGATCGAACGAAAACTTGAGCGGAATGGAACTTGGGAGATTTATGACACCGTGGGGCCGGACTCGGAAAGCTACGTAGATATCGATCCGGTCCCGGGAATTAATTTGTTCTATCGCGTGACAGCCCAAGGAGTGGGTGGCAACTCGGATCCATCGGGAGACGAAATCAAAATGGTGGTGGATCTTTCGGCCGAACGTTATGTTTACGACCTCGGAGGGACACAAAGTCCGGTTGCTTCCGGAGCCTTTCGGGTGTCCCGGCAGACGGACGGCGATGTGTCGTGGAGTGGGTCGGTGACCTCAAGGGACCGGGGTGGATCCGATCTGTCTAACCGGGATTACCTTTGGTCGAGCAGTGCGCGGACCTGGAGTCACCGGATTTCCAACGGAGTATGGGAGGTGAGTGTCAGGCAGGGTGATGAAGATGATCCACGGGAGAATATGACGATTGCCGCAGAGGGAAACCTCGTGGCGAGTAATCTTGATACGGCCACCAACGAATTTTTGGAAACAACATTTCTGGTAGAGGTCGAGGATGGTTCTTTGGATCTTACTTTTGACGACACCGGAGGAGCTTCAGATCGGTGGGTGGTGAACCGGATCGAGCTAAATTTGCAAACTCCTTATCAGAGTTGGGCTTTCTCGGAAGAGCTTCCGGGCGGTCAGGGCGGCCCGGAACAGGATGCTGATGGCGATGGAATTGCCAATGTTCAGGAGTACTATTTTGGCCTGTCGCCATTGATTGAAGATGACGCCATCGTGATTGAGTCCGCACCGGCGGCAGACGCCAGTAAGTTTGAGTTCATCTTCGTGCGAGATCCGGAGGCGCAGGTTGGTGAGGTGGTTTTTGAAACCAGTGATGATCTCGTGGAGTGGAATGAATTTGATCCTTCGCCTGAAGAAATCGATATCTCACCGCAGGGTAGTCTCGAAAGAGTGACTCTGACGCTCTCAAAGGCGGATGATCAAAGGTATATTCGGATAGGGCTCTCAATTGACTAAGCTGAGGCCGTCCAGGAACCTTGTGATCTTTAAGGGTTGGGAGAAAGCGGCGCGGCAGGGGTTTCAGTGCCGGTTGTATTTTCTCAGGCGGGCGTCCTTGGTGATGAGATCACAGGTGGGAGGATCGGCGTAGGATTTTTCGGGAATAACGGTGTTGAAGGCCTGAGCCTGAGGAAGCAGGACGAAAAAGAGGAAGCTCTTCATGGGAACCTAGTTGATGATCGCCTTATAGATGATCGGCTTGAGAGTCCTCTCCATGTTTGAATTGTAGGGAAGGGTTTGCTCCATGGTGACGATGACCAGTTCGTCTTTTGGCGAGACCCAGTAATGAGTCGAAGCCATGCCGCCCCAGCCAAACTCCCCGAGGCGGGCGTCCTTGTCCCAGCGATTGTCGATGGCGGTGCGGACTGAGAATCCCAAACCGAATCCGGTGCCGTATCTTTGTTGTCCGAGAATGATTGCCGGAATTTCTTTGGGAAGTTGGTTGGTGGTCATCAATTTCACGGTGTCCTTTTTGAGGTAAGTCTCTCCCTGGAAGTTTCCTCCGTTGGTAATCATTTGTAGAAATCGTCCGTAGTCGGTGATGGTGGAAACGAGTCCACCTCCGCCTGATTGGTGGGTAGGGGATTTCAGGAATGGCGATCCTTTTGCGGGTTCGGTAGTGACGAGGACTCCGGCTTTACCGGCATAGACATCGGCGAGTCGATCGGCTTTGTCGGCAGGAACATGGAATCCGGTGTCTGTCATGCCGAGTGGGGTGAAGAAGCGTTCTTCGAGGAAGGTGGAGAATTTCTTGCCGGAGGCGGCTTCCACCACGCGGGCGAGGACATCGGTGTTGATCCCGTAGACCCACTTCTTTCCGGGCTGGTAGAGGAGTGGCACGTCGGCGACGGCCCGGGTCATTTCGGAGAGTGTTTTGTTACGGTCGAGTGGTTTGAATTTCTGATAAAGTCGATCAACGGGTGTTCCTCCCCAGCCGTAGGAAAATCCGGCGGTATGACGGAGGAGGTCACGGACGGTGGGAGCGGGTGAAGCTTTGATAGGCTCGGCGCCGCCCTTCCAAACAGTGAGGCTTTCGAATTCTGGAAGATGTTTGGAAATTGGATCGTCAAGTTTGAGCCTCTCTTCGTCGTGGAGCATGAGAGCGGCCGCAGAGGTGATCGCTT
>JAKMEV010000482.1:0-12061 GCA_022425785.1 Akkermansiaceae bacterium
TTCTTATAAGCCAAACTCAGCAACTCATCATCGGGCACCGAACTCCATAAAAAGAACGAAAGTCTCGCCGCCAGCGCATACTCATCAAGCAGGACTACCTTGTCCTTGTTGTTCGGCTCGGGCTGAATCTCAGCGCGAAATAGAAATCGCGGGGAAGCCAATACTGCCGTCATGGCATGCTTGATGCCGTCTTCAAAAGTCCGTCCGGGAGAACCATCGACTTTCATCGCCATCTTCACCAAGCGAGCAACCGTTCCACTATCGAGTGGACGCCGGAAAGCCCGGCTCACGAAGCTCCTCATAATCTTACGGGCATACAATTCACGATCCCGCATCTCCTTCGGAGCCGGACCGTCCACCATAATCATTTTATATCCCTTGGGAGGCTCTTTGAAACTCCCATCCAGAGGACCCTTGATTCTCACAACCTTCACAACCAAGCCCTGCTCCCCCTGATTCTCGCCAGGAGGTTTTTTGGCAATCAATTTCACCTCAAGATGATTTTCTCCCTTCTTCAATTTCGTCTTCGAGCTCAAACGGATATAGTCACGCTGATCCCAACCCAAGGCCCGTTGGGCAACCTTTTTCCCATTGATAAAGAACTCGAGGTAGGCGCTCTGATCCGTCGCCTCATCAGCACCGCGAATCGCAAAATCGAAATTCACATCGTAGTACCCCTGCGCCGGAGCTGAGATCTCCGCCTCCGATGAGCGGGATGTTTTAAAAGGCAACCAACTTCCGCGTTGCTTGCCATCATCAACCAAGCGGAATTGGCTCCCTCTCACTTCCCGAACCGGCATCGCGGTCGCCGCTCCTCTTGGAAGAGCCATCTCCACGATGCTTGATGCCGCCTCGATATACTTCTCCATGTGCAGAGGAGAGATCGTCAGCACTTCGCCAATCGTATCGAAACCATACCCAGTATCATCCGCCGGAAAATTATCCCAAGTGGCATACTCCACTCCCAAGAGATCTTTAATGGCGTAATAGTATTCTATGCGATTCAGCCGCCGAATCGTCACCCGCCCCGGGTCCGGATTCTTCGGGTCCAATTTAAAAACCTCTCTCTCAATCCAGGTGAGCAATTGCTTCTTCTCCTCAACTTCCAGCTGATCCTCCTCGGAAGGCGGCATGATTTGCGAACGCACATTCCGCCAAATCGCCATCCAATGATCCACATCGTTGAGGTGTTTGGTGAGATCCTTGTATTCATCCATCGAGAACTCCCCCTTCGCTTTCCCGTCTCCGTGACAATCAATACAATAGGCATCCAGCAAAGGTTTGATCTCTTTTTCAAAGCTCAGCTTGGCATCGGCCCACGCCATGCCAGTTGCCAGAAAGAAGCATCCCAGAAATCTCATGCATCTTCTTTTACGCCGAGAGATACAGAATTCTAATTGATATTTCATTTTTCGTGAAATTTGCCCTATTCTCTCCAGCACATGTCCGACTTCCTCGTTATCGGCTCCGGCATCGCCGGGCTCTCATTCGCCATCAAAGCAGCCGAAAACGGAACAGTCACGGTCATCACAAAAGGCAAGCTCCTGGAATCCAATACCGCATGGGCCCAAGGGGGGATCTCAGCCGTCCTGCCGCCCGAACTCCGCGATCCCACCGACGATTGCGCAAAACACCTTGCCGACACCCTTGATGCCGGCGCCGGACTCTGCCACGAAGATACTGTGCGTATCGTCGTCGAGGAAGCCGCTGAATCGATCGACGAACTCGTCGATTGGGGCACTGATTTCGATCACGAGGAAGAAGACCCCTTCCGCTTTTCCCTCGGAAAAGAAGGGGGACATTCACACCGACGCATCCTGCACGCTAAAGACACCACCGGACGCGAAATCGCCACCTCGCTCGTCGAGACTGCCCACAAAACTGCAAACATCACCATTCTCGAAAACCACTACGCCATTGATCTCATCACCACCGGCAAGCTTGGCTCTGTGACCGACGACCGCATCCTCGGAGCCTACGTTCTCGAAATCGAGACCGGCGAGGTCAAGACCATCACCTCGCCTCGCGTTATTCTCGCCACCGGTGGTTGCGGAAAAACCTACCTCTATACCACCAATCCGGATTCCTCGACTGGCGATGGACTCGCCATGAGTTGGCGCGCCGGGGCGTCCATTGCCAATATGGAATTCATTCAATTTCATCCCACTTGTTTCTACAACCCGGCCGCCTCCGGCCCCGAAGCGCGTTCCTTCCTCGTCTCCGAAGCCGTGCGCGGCGAAGGTGCCATTCTCGTCAACGACGAAGGTGTCGAGTTTGTCAAAGAACATGACCCGCGCGGCTCACTTGCCCCCCGCGATATCGTCGCCCGCGCCATCGACACCGAAATCAAACGTACCGGCGCACCCTGCGTCTTCCTCGACGTCTCCCCACTCGGCGATCACTTCACCGAACGCTTCCCCTTCATTCACGAAACTCTCCTTTCCTACGGACATAACGCTCTGGAGAAACCCATCCCGGTTGTCCCCGCCGCGCACTACCAGTGCGGCGGGGTCGTGACCGACATGAATGCCAAAACCACTATTCGCGGTCTCTATGCCGTCGGCGAGGTCGCATTCACTGGTCTGCACGGAGCCAACCGACTCGCTTCCAACAGCCTACTCGAAGGAAACGTCATGGCCCGACGCGCTCTCGCCGAAATCATGCGTCTCTACCCTCCCGGAAAAGAGATCCCCGACGCCCCCGAAATTCCGATATGGGAGAGTGGCAACGCCGCCCCGCCCGATGAGCTAGTCAACATCTACCACGCCTGGGACGAGCTCCGCCGCACGATGCAGGACTACGTTTCCATCGTCCGCACCGACAACCGCCTGCGTCGCGCCGCCTATCGCTTGAAAAACCTCCGCCGCGAAGTGAAGGAATTCTACTGGGGCCACAACGTGACACCCGATATTCTCGAGCTCCGCAACCTTGTTGCCACCGCCTCCATCATCATCGACTCCGCCCAACTCCGGAAAGAGTCACGCGGTTCCCACCACACTCTCGACTACCCAAACACCGAATCACGCTTCGAAAGCGACACGGTCCTACGGAGATTCTAACAAGAGCGCCCGAAGCCTCTCCTCAAACCACATTCACCCCATCGGCAGCAAACCGTCGTTTGTCACGACAGTGATGAACAACCTCACTTATGTATGCCATGGTCCCCCACAACTAAGATTTTCCCGGTAAGTTTCTTCAAAACCTTCTCCTCTTTTGATCAAAGTATTTTTTACCCCAAAAAATTAGCATTCTCTCGACCTTGTCCCACAGGAGCCCCAAGCTCCCACCCAAGATCGACGACATTCCCAACGACAAATCATGAAAGCGCTCATTCTCACCGGCGGGAAATCCTCCCGCATGGGAACCGACAAATCCCAGCTGGAAATCGGCGGCGTCACCTTACTTGAGCGGACCATCGGCCTCATCAAGCCCCTCACCGAAAACATCTACATTTCGGTCGCCCACGATGACACCGAACAGCATCCCCTCCCCACGATCAAAGATCTTGAACCCTCTCCCGGTCCCCTAGGCGGCCTTCAGGCAGCCTTCGCTCATGACCCGGATTCAGCCTGGCTCCTGATCGCCTGCGATCTTCCAAAACTTTCCCCGGAAGACCTGTCGCAACTCTTTGAAAACAAAGGAAAAGACGTCACCTGCTTTCTGAATCCCCTCGATGACCACCCGGAGCCGCTCTGTGCCATCTATACTCCCTCGGCATCCACCACTCTCAATAAAGTCATCTCGGAAAACCGTCGCTGTGCCCGAAGATTCATTCGCTCTCTCGATCGCGTTGAGCTCAAGCCCTCGGAGCCTCAGGCTCTTCTCAACCTCAACCGGCCCGAGCTCCTCACTGAACTCCAGCTTTTGAACCAACACGGGAGCATGGAAAAAACCATCACCATCGAATATTTTGCCAAGCTTTCCCAGGAAGCCAAAACCACCTGCGAGGAACACACCACCACCGCCGCCACTCTGGCAGGCCTCTGGGAAGAAGTTCGCCTGCGCCACCACTTCTCCCTGGACTTGCCCCACATCAAGGTAGCCGTCGACAACGAATTCTCAGACTGGGAAACGCCGCTCAAAAATCATGACACCATCGCTTTCATGCCTCCCTTCGCGGGTGGATAAATTCTCCATCCAGGAGGCCGCCATCGATCTCACCGCCCTGAGAAAGGAAATGGAGAACCCCACCTGCGGGGCCATCGTTTCCTTCGAGGGAATAGTACGCAATCACCATGAAGGCCGGGATGTTACCGCTCTCACGTATACCCACCACCCTCTCATGGCCGAAAAAGAGGGGCAAAGGATCCTCGAAAAAACGCTCGAAAAATTTCCCATCACCCACGCCCTGGCAGTCCACCGGATCGGAGACCTGGAGATCGGCGACATCGCCGTCGTCACCTTGACAGCCTCCGCTCATCGCGAAGCCGCTTTTGAAGCGAACCGCTACCTCATCGACCTCATTAAACATCAGGTCCCCATCTGGAAATTCGAGACTTATGCCGACGGTGAGCAGGAGTGGACAGCACCTTGCCAAGGCTGCCAAAACTCATCCAATCACTGATCGCAAAATAGTTTACTCCCAATGACAAAGATCCTTGGGGAAAAATAGCCATCAGTAATAGTCCGACGCTGGTTTTTTTGGGACGACCAAACCAACTAGGACTTCCCCAGAAACCTCCGCTTGGCCACCGAGGGAAACATTCATCCTCCCTGATCCTCACACTCCTATTCAATCGCCGCAAACTTACGGGCGACGACTTCGATTGCAAGGGTCTCAAGCTGCTCGTCTTCGAGCTTTTCGATGGCTTCGATGGAGAAGCCCTGAGCTACGAGATTTCGGGCTGACTTGGAGTCGATACCGCGGGCCTGAAGATAGAAGATTTCTTCGTCACTCACGCGAGCGCTGGTACTCCCGTGAGAGCACTTGACGTCGTCGGCATTGATCTCGAGTCCAGGCATGGAGTTGGCCTCGCACTCGTTGGTCATCATGAGATTGCGACAAGTTTGATAGGCGTCGGTGCCATGTGCCCCGTCGTTGACGAAGATCAGGCCGGAGAAGATGGTCTTGGCCTTTCCAAAGAGCGTGTTCTTGAAAAGAAGGTCCGAATAGGTGTCGCGGGCACCGTGGTGCTGAAAAGTCCGCTGATCGTATTCCTGACCAGTTGTTGGGACTGCCACCGAAAGGATCTCCGATTTGGCATCCATACCATCGACGGTAGAGTAGGTTTCCTCGCGGACCCACTTTGCTCCGGTGTGAATGATTGCTTGCTTGGCATGAGCCAAAGCTTCGAGCCGGGAATCAGCCAGGCGAATAAGCTTACTGTTCGCATTGAGCTCCTGGGTGACAAGATAAGTCACTTTGGTGCCTTCGCCAGCTAGGAGGTCAGCACCGCAAAGGACGGTGGTTCCATCGAAATCGTTAGTAGAAATAAAGCGCTCGACGACACGAACCTTGGCTCCATCGTCAGCGATAATGACGACGGTCGGAGTGAGAAGCCCTTCTCCAGAAACGAGGTGGATGATTTCGATGTCAGCACCGGAATCAGTCTTGATGACAATGCCGTG
Source organism: Akkermansiaceae bacterium (assembly GCA_022425785.1). Taxonomy (GTDB): domain Bacteria; phylum Verrucomicrobiota; class Verrucomicrobiia; order Verrucomicrobiales; family Akkermansiaceae; genus SW10. Next base: position 5,569 of record JAKMEV010000482.1, read on the forward strand.
CTGGGACTGGGCCCGGTGGAGGGCTGAAAGTTTGGGCGATCCCAGGCGTGATTCGGTTTGCGGAAGCAGCTCCGGAGCATCAGCCAGCAGCTGAACCGAATCTGCCGACCCGGAAACGAGTTCGGCATTATGGAAAACAAAGCGCTGCGCTCCTTCGATCGCTTCGGGGAGATCTACCCCAACTCCCGCGCCAACAGGCTCTACGCCGGAGAGGTTCGCTTCCTTCCAGGAACCAAAACGCCAGTTTTCCTCGTTGCGAGCAGGCCAGTCGAGAGACTCGTATTTTGCAAGAGCTTCGGCGCGAATTGCCTCAAGAGCAGATGGTGGTGTCATCGTAGCGGACATTAAATAGAAAGTGTTCTTAAAAAAAATGGACTAACCGACCGAGCCTTCCATCTCGAGATCGATGAGTCGTTTGAGTTCAACGGAATACTCCATCGGGAATTCTTGCACGAGGTCATTGATGAATCCGTTCACCGCGAGAGACATCGCCTGGGCCTCGTTTAAGCCACGCTGCTGCATGTAGAAGAGCATTTCCTGACTGACCTGGCTGACACTCGCCTCGTGCTGCGTCACGTGTTGATTCCCTTTCACCGTAATCGCGGGATAGGTATCAGTACGACTCTTGGGATTGATCAGCAGAGCATCACACTCGGTGTTGTTCTTGCAGCCCTTGAGATGCTTGGGAATGTGAACCTGGCCACGATATGTCGAACGACCCTCGCCCACCGAGATCGATTTGGAAACCACGTTCGAAGTCGTGTTATTGGCAGCGTGAATCATTTTTGCACCCGTGTCCTGATGCTGATTATCGTTTGCGAGAGCGATGGAAATGACTTCTCCGCGAGCCCGCTCCCCTTTCATCACCACACCAGGGTATTTCATGGTAAGACGTGAGCCGATGTTGCAATCGATCCAGCGGATTTCGGCATCTTCATGTGCGAGACCACGCTTGGTCACAAGATTGTAAACGTTCGACGACCAATTCTGCACGGTGACGTATTGAATCTTGGCACCCTTCATCGCGACCAATTCCACGACTGCGGAGTGCAGCGTAGCGGTTTCGAATTTAGGAGCGGTACAGCCTTCCATATACATCACTTCCGATCCTTCGTCGGCGATGATGAGCGTACGCTCAAACTGGCCGAAATTTTCGGAATTGATCCGGAAGTAAGCCTGCAGCGGATGCTTCACCTTGACCCCCTTGGGGATGTAGATGAAAGAACCACCTGACATCACAGCGGAATTGAGCGCTGAGAATTTGTTATCCCCAGTCGGGATGACCTTGCCAAACCAGGGGCGAAAAATTTCCTCGTGCTCTTTAAGTCCCTCGGAACAGGTCACGAAGATGACACCTTCTTCAGCGAGCGCTTCCTTCACATTGGAATATGCTGCTTCCGAATCATACTGAGCTTCCACTCCGGCGAGGAACGCGCGCTCCTGCTCGGGCACTCCGAGCCGGTCGAAGGTTTCAAGAACCTCGGGAGGAACTTCGTCCCACGAACGCTTGGGCTTGGCACCATCCGAGAGATAGTAACGAATACCATCGAAATCAATGTTGTTAAGATCCTCGGTCGCCCAGTTGGTGGGCATGGGCTTGGATTCAAAAACCTCCAAAGCACGATGCCTAAAGTCATTCACCCATTGGGGCTCATCCTTCACCTTTGAGATATAATCAATGGTGTCTTTGGTGAGACCGTATCCGGCATCAAACTTGTGTTTCTCGGGGAACGAGAAGTTTCCGATGTCATCCTTTTCGAGGGCGACCTGCTGGACGGTAGCGGTTTCTGAAGTCATGGCGAAATAGATTAAGCAGTCTGCTTGAGGAAATCGTATCCACTCTTCTCGAGTTCGAGAGCGAGTTCGGCTCCACCGGACTTCACGATCTGACCATCGGCCATGACGTGCACGTGGTCGGGCTTGATGTAATCAAGGAGGCGCTGGTAGTGAGTGATGACGAGGAATCCACGGGCCTCCGAACGCATCGAATTGACACCTTTAGCGACCACTTTGAGAGCGTCGATATCAAGACCGGAATCTGTTTCATCAAGAAGGCAGTATCGTGGGTCGAGCATCATCATTTGCAGAATCTCGTTGCGCTTTTTCTCTCCACCCGAGAATCCTTCGTTAACCGAACGACTGGTGAACTTTCTGTCCATTTCCAATTCGTCCATCTTGGCATACATTTCCTTGTAAAAGGCAACAGCATCAATTTCCTCACCATCCGGAAGACGGGCCTGCCGTGCAGCACGGAGGAAATTAGCATTGGAAACGCCGGGAACTTCGGAGGGATATTGGAAAGCTAGGAAGATTCCAGCACGGGAACGTTCGTCCACTTCCAGTTCAGAAATATCGACTCCGTCAAGCAGAACGCGACCTCCAGTAACTTCGTAGTCGTCATGACCGGCGACGACTTTGGAGAGCGTTGATTTTCCGGATCCATTGGGTCCCATAATGGCATGCACTTCGCCGGCTGGAATTTCGAGATTTAGACCCTTGAGGATCGGGGTGCCGTCGACCGTTGCGTGGAGATTTTCAATAATGAGGCTCATGTGTGTAGAAAAATTAGTTACTGCCGATCCGTCCTTTCAGACTGATTTCGAGGTGGCTGACTTCGGTGCCTTGAGGCAATTCGAGAAAATCTGCAAGATTAACTCCCTCCTTAAAGACAACATCGTGAATCGTACCGGTCTTTTCGTCTTGAAAATGGCAGTGATCGGAAAGGTTCGGGCAGTAGCGTGAGGGCTCGCGCTCAAAGTTCACCTGACGAACAAGTCCATGGGAAACGAGGGCTTCAAGGCAATTGTAGACCGTCGCCAGCGAGATCGTGGGCATCCGCTTCTGCGAACGGGAAAAAACGTCGTTCGCAGTAGGATGGTCCCGCTCAGCGAGGACGACCGAAAAGACTTCGCGGCGCTGCTTGGTCATACGCAGCCCATCAATCTCCGGGGGTAATTCCTCGGGAGTTGGGCTGCTGTTTGCGTCGAGCGAAATCATGATGGCGGGAAACTAGCGACGAAAGGACAGCACGCAAGCAATAATTGGAATTATTCTAATTCGAAGAACTCTTACCGCCCAAATCACCGATTCAATCTATTCAAATCCCTTGTAGAACCTTATCTGAAAGTCACATGACCGATCAACCACCACCCGACCGGCCCCGCGATTCACTCTGAATGGGGCTCCTTGTGATGGTCGCTTTCATGATATAGGGACTCTGCGTCAATCGGGAATACGGGATCGAATCACGAATTCAAGTCGCCGTGACCGGGGCTGCTCGGGTTCACCGCGACTTTTTTCTCCGCCGAGATCGTGGTCTGGCTGGTTCGAGTTTTCAAAGAAAATGCCCATCCAGTGTTTCTCGCTGGAATTACCAGCTGGTAGCTAATCTACGCCATCGTTTGGCTCGTTCACCTTCTCGCTGGCACGCCGGAAATCGTCATGACCGTCCTCCCGAGGATGATCACGGTGGCCTTTTTCAGCTTCGGCTAGACCAAGCGCGTCGTTCTCTACTTGTTACCGCGATCGTGATCGATCCGGAAAGTGCGACCGCGAAGCTTCGCGCCTTTCAGCCCATGAATGACATCATCGGCGATCTCCTTGCCCACATCGACGAGGGTATGCTTCGGAAAAATGGTAATCTTACCGAGCGAGCCATCGGGCACATTGCACTCGCGATAAATCATCCCGGCAATATCTCCCGGGCTGATGCGTTGGGCTTTCCCCAAAGTCATCACCAAAGGCACCATCCCTTTTGAAGGACCTCGTTCACGCTTGGGACGCTCTCCCCTCTCGGGCCGATCTCCTCGATCACTTTTCTTGCGATCTCCACGATCCCGCCAATTTGGATTAACGGCCTTGCCGCTTCGCTTCTCACTCGCGAATACTTCCTTGGCGCGATCTTCAGCAATGAACTCCCCTTCCCTGCTGGTGGATTCCCGCAGAAGAGAAAACGCGGCATTGGCAATATCGGTCGCGGTATGACCCTGCTCAAGCAAACGATCAAGGTAAGCCTGGTAGTCGCCATATTCCTTGGCCTCAAGTTTCTCATGAATGGTATCGAAGACCTTGTCGGCCCGCTTGCCTTCCACTTGCTCCTGCGTCGGCACCCGCTCGCGACGAATACTCTGACGAGTAAATTTTTCGATTGTCTGGAGACGATAAATATCGCGACCAAAAACAAAGCTCACTGCTTTTCCAGAACGACCCGCACGACCAGTTCGACCAATTCGGTGAACATAATCTTCGGGATCATGGGGTAATTCGTAATTCACCACGAGCTCGACATTCTCGACATCCAGCCCCCGGGCAGCAACATCAGTGGCGACGAGAAGCTCCACGACGCCATCCCTAAATCGCGCCAAAACGCGCTCCCGCATTTGCTGGGTAATATCGCCGTGAAGGCGGTCCGCAGTGTAACCACGCGCCAAAAGAGATTCGGTAACCTCGTCAACGAGACGTTTGGTATTACAAAAAATAACCGCCAAGCGTGGCGGATCAATGTCGATCAAGCGAGAGAGCACTTCGATCTTGGATCGTTGACGCACCTCGTAGCACGACTGATCAATGGAAGACACCGTGAGGGCTTTTCGCTCAATTTCAACCAACTCGGGATTTTTGCCAAAGACATCGATCAAACGACTTACCTGACGATTCATCGTCGCTGAAAAGAACATCGTCTGCCGCTCGCGAGGGAGGGCATCGAGCAACTCTTCCATTTCTTCGCGAAAGCCCATGTCCAACATACGATCCGCTTCATCGAGAATGACAGTTTGAATGTTTTTGGGATTGAAACTACGACGCTTCAGGTGATCGAGCAGACGCCCCGGTGTCCCCACCACCACATGCACTCCTTTTCGAAAGCTCTTTAGTTGTCTATCAATGGGAGTTCCACCGTAAACCGGAACCGCGCGAATCCTCTTCGCCTTACAACCGAGGTTGAAGACTTCTTCGCAAACCTGCACCGCAAGCTCGCGGGTTGGACACACGATCAAAGCCTGGGGCTCGTTGAGGTCGGCATCAATACGAGCAAGAGTCGGAAGTGCAAAAGCAGCAGTCTTTCCCGAACCGGTTTGCGACAAGCCGATAAGATCTTTTCCGCTCAATGCGAGAGGGATGGTCTTGGCTTGGATAGGAGACGGACTTTCAAACCCCATGCTCTCAACCGCTTTAAGAAGTTCATCTGGTAAACCGAGTTCGGAAAAAGGTGGGGTATCCATAGTATCAGAAGTGTGTGGGAAATTTGGCGTGCGCTCCAAAGAAGCGTTGGTCGGAGCGCGCGACAAACCACGGTTTTAATACCTTAGCAAGGAGTATCCGAGATAAATTGGGATACCGGCCAGTCGAATAAGACCTTACTTCTTCCGCCAAAGCAGAAAAATGATCCCGCACAATCCACCAAGAACGGCAACCGAGGGCTCTGGAACAGAGGACACTTCAGGAGTCTCTTCAGCAGCACTGAGTCCACAAGTCGCCGCAACAAGGGCAACGATTGAGTAGAGTCTGGAAGGCAAAAACTTCATCGACGAGAGGGGACACGCAAAGAAACACATCTCGCCCCAACATTCAACCCCTTAATTACCCGATGCGCTAAAATCATAGCAACAACGCGTTTTGGTGGAACTCCCTTCGCACATCCGAACCATCAGCATTCTCGAAATCAGCCCGCTGTATCATCAGAAGATGAGCTCTTCCTGCAATCGGATCAATCCAGGCCTGGGTGCCATAAAGTCCGCCATGACCATAGCTGCCAGCAGACAGACCCTCCGTGGGACCTTGCGGTTCAAGGACAAGACAACAACCCACTCCCCAGGCATTCCCCGGGGTAAAGCCCGTCTCCAAATCTTCAGACTGCACTGTCTGCATTTCCTGAACGGCTTGCTCACTGAGATACCGTCGCCCATCAAGCTCTCCCCTCTTCAAGAGCATACGACAAAACAAGGCGTAATCGCTCGCAGTCGAAAACAAACCCGCATTGGCTTTAGGATAGCGGCTCGAATCCATCATGCGATCATGCGTGATCCAACTCCAGCCGTCATCACGCCACTCGCCTGATTCCGTCCGCGAATAACACCGCGCCAAACGCGCCGCCTGTTCTTCGGTCGGATAGAACGAGGTGTCTTCCATTCCCAGCGGCTCAAAAAATCTCTTTTGTATGAAGTTGGGAAACGATTGCCCGGTAATCACCTCGACCACATGAGCCGCCATATTGATACTCGTCTGGCAATATTCCCAGCGCTCACCGGGATTGAACAAAGTCGGCTTCTCAAGAATCATTGGAATAAGATCTTCCAACTTCTCCGCCCGATTTTCTTCCTCCGAACTCACATCGCTCATGCCCGAGGTGTGAGCCAGGCATTGCCGCAATGTCGCCGAAATCCTCTCCCCCTCGGCATTCTTCAACTGTGCGAATTCGGGCAAGTGTTTTTCCAAAGGATCATCCAGGGAAAGCTTTCCCTCGTCCTGCAATACCAAGACTGCCGCCGCCGTGACC
>JAKMEV010000484.1:0-4172 GCA_022425785.1 Akkermansiaceae bacterium
TCCTTGCGGGCCTTCTTTCCCTCGAGAGACACCAAACGTCGCAGACAGGCAGCGTGATAAAACGGCTGGCCCGTGCTTTCTTTGATTAGAGAGCGACAAGCCGTCACTTCGAGTTCCTTGCTTTCAAACACGGCTAGATCGCGCGCCACCTTTTCGTCGACGAGCGCGTGCAGACTAACCAAAGCGGGAGGGCTTTGATCTTTTTCGATCGTCGCGATCACTTCATCGAGCGACTTGCGATTCTCGTTCCCTTCCTTAAACCCGTGACGCAAGGCCCGCAGCTGCGGAAGGTAGGACTTCGCGTTTCCTCCATAACCCTTCAGTGTTTCCCAACGATGAGGAAACCGCATCCCGGAACCCCAATCTTTGAGATCCAGGGAATCAATCGCCAATGGAATGCCCTCCGCGATGCGATATTTCAGCAAGAGACTCAGAGCCTGCTGCCGGGCATCATCGCTGAACATACGGTAATGAGGCGCGGGCACCGTGATGGCGTCGTAAACTTCCTGGGCCATCGCCGCGAGATCGTCGCGCGTGAAATGCGCAAAGGCATAAGCGGCACCGCCACGAGTCCGACCGCTGGGATCTTTGAGAAGTTTCGCCAAAGCGGGATGCAAGAGCTTGCGATCAACGCCCTCCAAAGGATTTCCATCCTTGGCCAAACCGGGAAGAAGCCCGTCGAAGTAAAGCGGAGCAATGCGACCGGCATCGTATCCCAAACCAAAGGCCATGGCCTGATGAATAGGACGCATCTCGCCGCCTTCTTTTCGATCCAAAATCGCCTGCAAAATCTCCGGCATGACTTTGGACGCCGGCTTACTGATCCGGGCCAGCGCGTAGCTTGCCGGAATCGCCACGACGGGATCATCAGTGAGAGCTTTCGCTAGTAACTCCACCGCCACGCCAGCTTTCTCACCCTGATACCCCAGCGCCGAACACGCTCCGGCCCGGGCTTCCGCTTTGTTACTTTTGAGTAGGTCGATCAAGCGCGGAACAAAGTCCCCTTCCTTGGTGGCGAGATGCTTGGCAATCCACTCCCGCCCCATCGGCGACCAGCAATCCAACTTGGAAATCAATTCCCCCGCACTCAGCGAGTCGGGATCAGCCAAGCGCCAATGTCCCGCTGCGATCGTTTCCGAAATCTCTTTCGCTTTGAACAAGGACTTCTCCCCCATTTCCTTCCCGGTGAGGAAGAGCGCCCGCCGTGGCATCGTCGCGATGAGGACCTGCGCCGCCGTGGGATCGAGAAGCCCCTTGCCGTAGATCCCTCCGAGCGATTGATACACAAAACGACCATCCGGCTTTCGCGTCAGGGCATGATACCAATCGATCTCTTTGAGAAAAGCCGTCGCCAATTCCGGACCTCCGCAATGCGCTCCGAGGACATCCCAAAAGTAACTGTAGGAATTTCCGCTATGGCCATACTCCATGGTATTCGCGAGCGACGCCGTGAGCCGCGAGAAGAAGCGCGTGGCGCTGTCCTTTTCGAGCACGCGAAAGGCGACCGCTGCGATGCCATTCTTTCCGTTCCCTGACATTCCGTTACTGCCATTGGCATGAATCTCAAGACTGGGTCGATGAAAGCCATACCCGATCGATCCGTGACCGACGAAGCATTCAAAGAATTTCGAAGCCCGCGCAATGGCATCATCAATCTCGGGATGCTCGACGCCACATTTCTTGGCAAGAATGAGCGAAAGAAAGCACGGAAGCCCGGCTTGATTGAGCGCACCGTAACCACGGAGGCGGCCGTGAATTTCACCATCATTTGTTACCTTCCACGCGAAGCCGTGTCCCCAGGTTCCCGCGCTACTTTGCCCCATGGAAACCTTCACGGCATACTCGCGGATCGCCGGGAGGACATACTTGTCCCCCGTAGCGAGGTAATACTCGGTGAGAAGCAGGTTGTGATAACCGTATCTCCAACAAACCAGGCCGCCGTCGTCCAAGCTAATCTTAAACTCCGGTTTCGCAAAATCAGCGGCGTGGAGATAATCACGCACCAAGGGATGGTATTTTTTCTCACCCGTCGCCAGCAAAGCCAGCGCCTTGTCTCCGAAGCTTCCCCAATCTTTTTGCTCAAGCAAGCGGGCCACCGCCTGATCCAAAATGCGGGCGGACTTAGCACACTTGTATGGAGTCGTCGCAGCGACCGTTCCGAGCACGGGCAACTTAACCACAACCGTCTCTTCTTTACCTTTTCGCATTTTCGTGCCTTCCAGTTGACGCCAACGAATCAACTTCAACTGGCCGCCTTCTTTCTCCGTCTCCGCATTTACAATCGCCCGGCCCAAGGCTTTGCGAGGATCTCCCGAGAATGGCGTTCCGTTGATACCCAGGATCACATCGCCCTCCGCCAATACACCCTCGGCCGGACATCCGGGCTCGACTTTGGTGATCAAGATCTGCCGCGCCTCATGGGTCATGGAATTCCGGGTGACATGCATCCAGCCCATCGCTCCAGTCGGCCCGAGGTGAAATTCCCCGATCCGCTCAAAGTCGATTTCCTTCCGCAAGTCCCGCACCGGCCCCGCCAAAGGACGGGGAACCGCCGCCCACACAGAGGTGATCAACAAAAGAAACGTTAGGAGAACTTTCATGGCGCTTCTCTACGTGAGCACCCGCTCATTCTTCCCAACAATCATCTTCGATCAATCACGAGCAGCGCGCTGTCGATCAACTCGAGCGCTGAGCCGACACTTTCGTCGACATAAAAGAGCGACCAAGCTTCTTTTCCATCTTCATCTTCACGCTTCGGATAGCCCACCAACTCAAGAAGCTGATACGTCGACGGATCGAGGTTATCAATCTCCACCGCATACACCAGCGAGGCCTGCTCGTCGTCGGCCTGATTGATCTCGATGAGCAATTTGTAGGGCGTGGAGTTTTCCGCATCTGCCGGAAGAATATAGTCCGCCGGATCGAAAGAGCCATTCGGCGTGGGACCGGAAACGGCATCCGGTTCCTTCCCGGCCTCCGCCTTGGCCTTCTCCCATCCTGCGTGCTTGAACTCCCAGTAAGGCAATCCTTCTCCCGCGGGTGTCAGAAGCGTCTTGATGTGATACGCACCCTGATTCTCCAGCCAAATCGCAACCTGGGGCGGATCTTTTAAATCATAAGCCGAACCCGTTTTGACCTTCAACTCCATGCGATACTCCTCCGCCGGAGCGTATTGGAAGACCATGCCATCTTCCGACATTTCAAAACGCTCCATTGCCGGCCCGAGGTTTCCGCTCAATCCGAGGAGCGACTTGATTGGCCCCGGTTGAAAATAGAACAGGAGGCCAAGAACACTCGTGATCGCCAGGCTCACCCACAAGGCCCGACTCCGCAGGTAGCCTCTCATGGCACGCATATTGTTAAACAGATGCATTCCAATCAGCCCCACGAAGACGAAGCCCATCAGCGCATGCAGTCCTACCACCTCAATCGAGAAGGGCAGCAAAAATGCCAGCACGCCCGACACCGCGAGCACCACGAAACTCAACGCGGTCAGCAATGAAGTTGTCCTGCGTCGCAGGCTGCCTGGTTCCGTTTTTCTCATCCTGTCAGTTCCTCTGTGGGAGATTGATCTTTGGAAGGTGCGCTTTCAAGCGTTTGATCACGGTGGCTTGCTCAGAGAGCGGGTCCTTCGCTGCAAGATTCCTCCATTCGTTCGGGTCATCCTTGTGGTCGTAGAGCTCCTCACTGCCGTCGGCGTAGCGGATATATCGCCAGCGCCGGTCGCGCACGGCGTGATTGTTCTGTCCCAGCGTGGAGAGAGCGACATGTTCCCAGGCCGCGTCGGGGTTTTCGAGCAATGCCCGTAGACCAACTCCTTCAAGCTTTGTATTCGTGGGCAAACCGCAGAGATCGACGAGCGTCGGATAAAGACTCAGCAACTCGACCGGCTGGTCGCACTTCCCTTTGACGCCGTCGGGCACACTGATAATCAGCGGAACCCGCGTGGTCCGCTCCCAGAGGGAAAACTTCGACCAACGCTGCTTCTCGCCAAGGTGGTAGCCGTGATCCGAAAAGAGAACGATGATCGTGTTCCCGGCATGGGGACCCTTGTCGAGCGCGTCGAGGATGCGACCCAACTGCTCGTCGGTCCAGCGCACGCAGGCGAGGTAGGCGTGCACCGCCTGCTGCCAGCGATTGTTCTCCCGCATCCACTCGTGGGTCGGGATTTT
>JAKMEV010000491.1:0-7640 GCA_022425785.1 Akkermansiaceae bacterium
CTCGCTCATCCTATGCCGAGCTGAATCTTTGGGCGACGTTCCTCGGAGCCCTCTTTCTTTTCGGGACGGGGCCAGCTCTGGATCGAAGTCTCCGCTGGACGACAACGGCAGTGCTGGCAGCCTTCTCGGGAGCCGTCTTCTGGCTCGCCCATCTTCCCGGCCCGGGATTGCTTCTCACCGTGTTGATTTTAACGAGGGGATTGGGGCAAAGCAGCCTTTCTCTCAGTGCGGTCGCAATCGTTGGAAAATCATTTAAGAAAAAACTGAGCACCGCAATGGGAGTCTTTGCAGTGGCGACGAGCCTTCTCTTTGTGGCCGCCATTCCGTCGGTGGATTCATTGTTGGGCCAACTGGGATGGAGGAAAGTTTGGATGATCCTGGCTGCGGTGGTTTTGGGAATTAGCTTGCTAGTGGCCTTCCTGATTCGTGATCCTCAAGCGCAGAAAAGTCGCGGAGAAGATGACGAAACCACAACAGGCATGCCCTTCCGCGAAGCCCTCCGATCGACCTTCTTTTGGGTGCTTACGATTGGCATTGGGATCTATTATTTCGCCTTTACCGGCATCACCCTTTTTAGCGAATCATTGGTGGTCTCGTTGGACTTTAGCAGAGACATCCGGAACTGGTTTCTGGCGATCATGATGTTCTCCGGACTAGCCAGCAACTTGTGCTGCGGCTGGCTGGTGCAGAGAGTTTCGATGCCCAACATATTCGGCGGAGCGATGATCATCTTTGCCGCCTGCCTCATTGGGTTTCCTGTGGCATCGGGGTCAATTGGTTTGATCTATGCCGTTGCCGTCGCATTGGGTGTCGGTAGCGGAGCGGTCACGGTGATCTTCTTTGCCGGGTTCGCGGATCTTTTCGGAAAACGTCATCTTGGAAAGATTCAAGGCGTGGCCCAAGCAATGACCGTGGCTTCATCGGGCACCGGACCCCTCTTTTTTGCGCGGAGCTTCGAATCTTCAGGCTCTTATTCCTCCGTCTTCTTTACCCTTGCCCCCCTCGCTCTGCTTGTTGGGATTTGGGCATTGTGCCACCAAAGAACGGACACCTTTGCCGCAAAACGAAGTAACTCCACCCATTAATCTGACCGGGGGTTGAGCTTTATGAACTTTCCTATGCGTGAAAACCGAAACGATGGTGGTTCCCCACTTTGTCCCTGGCTGCGAGGAAGCTCATCTTCGAATCGCCAGTTCCGCAGAACTGTTTCCGGGAAAAACAAAAACCCGGCCAGCGGACTGACCGGGTTGAATATGTCAGGAGGCTCTTAAGCGTGGAGATCGAAGCGATCGAGATTCATCACCTTGTCCCAAGCCGCAATGAAGTCCTTCACGAAGGTCTCCTTGGCATCGTCACAAGCATAGACTTCAGCGATGGCGCGGAGTTGTGAGTTGGAACCGAAGACAAGGTCCACCGCTGAGCCAGACCACTTGACTTCGCCCGAAGAACAATCTTTTCCTTCGAAGAAAAACTCGCACTTTTCCGACTGCTCCCAGTCCACGCCCATATCGAGGAGGTTCACGAAGAAGTCATTGCCCAGCGTTCCCGGATTGCCAGTGAGGACACCGAAAGAACTTCCATCAGCATTAGCATCGAGGACGCGCAGGCCACCGACCAGCACCGTCATTTCCGGAGCGGTCAGGGAAAGTAATTGCGCTTTATCAATGAGCAGTTGCTCGGGGGTGCGACTCGCTTTTTCCGGATTGATGTAATTGCGGAAACCATCGGCAACCGGCTCAAGAACCGCAAAGGATTCCACATCGGTTTGCTCCTGCGTGGCGTCGGTCCGCCCGGGAGCAAATGGCACGGTCACATCGTGACCACCCTTCTTGGCAGCAGCTTCCACAGCGGCACACCCACCGAGCACGATGAGATCCGCCAGAGAAACGGGTTTTCCAAAGTCAGCCTGAACTTTCTCCAAAGCGCCGAGAACTTTCGCGAGCTCGTCCGATGAGTTTGCGGCCCAGTCTTTCTGGGGCGCAAGACGAATCCGGGCGCCATTGGCGCCACCACGTCGGTCACTCCCCCGGAAGGTCGAAGCAGATGACCATGCCGTGCGAACCAATTCCGCACCGGACAGCCCGGAATTGAGAATGGTCTCTTTCAGCGAGGCTATATCGGCATCATCGATCAAATCATGATCCACTGCCGGTGTCGGGTCCTGCCAAATTTCAGGTTCAGCCGGAACCATCGATCCAAGGAAACGTGCGGGCGGTCCCATATCCCGGTGGGTCAATTTATACCACGCCTTGGCAAAGGCCTCGGCAAACTCATCCGGGTTCTCATGGAAGCGTCGGGAGACCTTGGCGTAAGCAGGGTCCATTCGTAAAGCGAGGTCCGAGGTAAACATGATCGGGGCGTGCTTTTTGCTGGGATCATGGGCATCGGGCACAAGATCAGCAGCGTCGGGATCAGTGGGAATCCACTGTTGGGCACCCGCCGGGCTCTTGGTCAAATCCCAGTCATACTTGAACAAGGTTTCGAAGTAGCTGTTGTCCCAGGTGATTGGCGTCTCGGTCCAAGCGCCCTCCAATCCACTACTGATGGTATCACCGGCATTTCCGGTCCCATAATTGTTTTTCCAACCTAGCCCTTGCTCGGCAAGAGGAGCCGCTTCAGGTTCACGCTCGACATACTTGTCAGGATCAGCGGCCCCGTGGGCTTTACCAAAGGTGTGACCTCCGGCGATCAAGGCGACAGTCTCTTCATCATTCATCGCCATGCGACCGAAGGTCTCGCGAATGTCGCGTGCCGATTCCAAGGCGCTCGGATTTCCATTCGGTCCTTCCGGGTTCACGTAAATAAGACCCATCTGCACCGCGCCGAGAGGATCATCGAGAACGCGATCTCCCTTGTAGCGCTCGTCTCCCAGCCACTCGGTTTCAGGCCCCCAATAAATGTCTTCTTCCGGCTCCCAAATGTCTTCCCGACCACCACCGAATCCTGCCGTCTTGAGACCCATCGATTCCAAGGCACAATTTCCGGTGAAGACCATCAAATCGGCCCAAGAAAGCTTGCGGCCATACTTCTGCTTGATTGGCCAAAGCAAGCGGCGCGCCTTGTCCAGGTTCACATTGTCCGGCCAGCTATTCAACGGAGCGAAACGCATCGATCCCGACGATGCTCCTCCGCGACCATCGAACGTGCGATAAGTTCCCGCGCTGTGCCAGGCCATGCGAATAAAGAAGGGCCCATAGTGGCCATAGTCAGCCGGCCACCAGTCCTGTGAGGTCGTCATCACTTCCTCTACCTCTTTTTTCAACTCCTCGAGGTCGATCGTTTGAAACTCGGCGGCGTAATCAAAATCCTCGCCCATCGGATCACATAGATCGGAATTCTGGCTCAGGATTTTCAGGTTCAATTGATTCGGCCACCAGTACTGGTTTGAGGTACTACCGCCGGCGTTTTGCGCATTTACCCCACTCATCACTGGGCACTTGCTAATATCGTTGTCTGTCATTTTTGTATTTGTTTGTTTGAAAATTCTCTACCTTGCCTTGAGGCACTTCGGGCAGGTCCCCCAGTATACCACTTCCGCCTCATCAATTTCATATCCCGCATCGTCCACAACATCCAGACAAGGCGTCTCCCCGGTCGCACAGTCGACATCGACCATCTCTCCGCAGCTTCTACAGACCAAGTGATGGTGATTATCGCCTACCCGATCCTCATACCTCGCCGCCGATCCAGAAGGTTGAATCCGCCGAATCAAACCATGCTTCGCCAAAGTCCCCAGAGCATTGTATACTGCCTGACGAGAAATCGTCCCGATCTCCGTCCGCACGTCTTCCGCCAAATCATCCGCCGTGCCATGCGGACGCCCCGACACCGCCCGCAGCACCGCGATCCGCTGCGCGGTCACGGGAAGACCGCGTTCTCTTAATGACTCCATCGGATCGAACATTATTTAGATCTGATCAACTTCTGGATTTTGTCAAGAAGTTGCTCTGGCATTTCAAAGATTCACCGTCAGCTTAAAGAAGCCCCCTCCCGCAAAATAGGGATTAAAATCCATCTCACTCCCAGGTATCCTTTTTCAATGCGATTACTCATTTTTCTCGCTCTTCTTGGATCCTTGCATGCTGACAGCACACGACCTGCGAAGCCCAATATCGTCCTCATCCTCACCGATGACCTCGGCTGGCAGGATGTGAAATGCTATGATGTCGATGACCCATCGCCCATGGAAACACCGAATCTCGATGCCCTCGCGAAGAAAGGCGTCAAATTCTGGCAGGCCTACTCGCCCGCTCCCACCTGCGCACCCTCGCGCTGCGCCATCATGAGCGGGAACCATCCTGCCCGCGCACAAAAGACCCACGTTGTCGGCGGCAATCCTCCCGCGCCTCACCACCTCACCGCCCACCCCATGATGCCCCCTTGGTACAGTGGCCGCATGCCGGCGGGCGAAATGACCCTTGCCAAAGCTCTCCAACAAGGGGGCTACACCACCGGACACTCCGGAAAATGGCACATGGCGATCAATCACCACGCCTTTCCTCAACCTGAAGACCAGGGCTTCGATTGGACTCGCTCGGACCGGGGGGTCACCAACCCGGCCAAGCCGAACCGGCTCTCCGGCTTCTCTACCAATCGAAAAAACGACCCTTTCCGGCTCGATAAAAACGGCTTCCCATTCCATCAAAACAGCCACGATGCCCTCACCTTTCTTCGGGAGCACAAAGCCGGTCCCTTCTTCCTCTACTACGCCACCTGGCTCGTCCACACCCCCATTCACACGCGCAGCGAAGCACTCTACAAAAAATACTGCGCCAAACTCGGCGTCGCTCCCGATGAATCACACGCCCATAAGTGGGAAGAGAAAGGCCAAAAGAATCCCTGGTATTGTGCCATGGTCGAGATGCTCGACTACTACGTCGGCCAACTCGTGGAGGAACTCGAAACCACTGATGATCCCCGCTGGCCCGGACACAAACTCATCGAAAACACCTACATCATATTCACCTCCGACAACGGCGGAATGGAAGGCCACCCCGGCGAAGTCATCACCGACAACTTCCCCCTCGATCGCGGAAAAATCTCCATCATGGAAGGCGGCACCCGCGTCCCACTCATCATCACCGGCCCCGGGATCAAGGCAGGCATCGATTCCGATGTCATGATCAACGGCCTCGACTTCTACCCGACGATTCTCTCGCTCACCGGAACGCCAATGCCCAAGGGAAAAGCACTCGATGGCCTCGACCTCGCTCCGCTTCTCAAAAGCGACCCCACTGACCCTTCCCTAGTGAAGACCGCTTCCGGAAAGCCGCGCGACCACATGGTTTGGCACTTCCCAAACAGCATCGCCCTCGAAAGCTCGATTCGTCGCGGCGACTTCAAGCTCGTGCGCAACTACACCCCGCAGGGCGAAAAACTCGAACTTTTCCAGCTATACGAAACAAAGAACGGAACGTCCAAACGAGTCGATATTGAGGAACGAAAAAACCTCGCCGAGACCCACCCGACCAAAACTGTCGAACTCAACAACAAGCTCACCAGCATCCTCACTGAGATGAAGGCCAGCTACCCCTACCTCAACCCGAACTACAAACGTCCCCTTGCGAACAAAGAAAAAGTCCCCACCGTTTCCAGCCACAAGCTCACCGGAAACACCGCCACCTTCGTCTTCAAAAACAACGGCGCCAAAGTCACCCGCGTCAACCTCCTCTACACCAATAACGGCGGCCATCGTTACGAGGAGTGGTATCGCGCCCCCGCCACCCTCAACAGCGATGGCACCGTCACCGCCATTCTTCCGAAAGGAACCACCCACTACCTCATCAACCTCATCGATGAAAACAACTTCCTCGTCAGCCACCCCGGCGGCTTCAAAAAAGACGCGCGCGATAAACAATACTCCGAGTATGCCCTGAAGGCACGGTCTCCTCAAAAATGAGGAGATAAGCCATCGAAAGACCTGCACATTAATCTCACAAGCCCATCAAATGAAAACACTCACCATCATCAGCCATCTTTTCCTCCCCGTCGTCTTTAACACTGCCGCTTTGGCCCAGGAATCACTCAAGAAAAACGACCGCATCGTCTTCCTCGGCGACTCCATCACCGCCGCCGGAGTCCGCAAGACCGGCTATATCACCCTAAGTTCCGCGGCCATTGCCAAGGCACACCCCGATCTCAATATCGAGGTGATCGGAGCCGGCATAGGTGGGCACAAGGTCCCCGACTGCCAAAAGCGTCTCGACAAGGATGTCCTGCAAAAAAAGCCCACCATTGTTTTTATCTACATCGGAATCAACGACGTCTGGCACTGGACTCATCCCAAAGTCGTTGCCCGAGGCAAAAAAGGGACGACCCCTGAAGAGTTTGAAAACGGTCTCAAGGACATGGTCGCCAAAATTAACAAAGCAGGTGCCCGGGTCATCCTTTGTACTCCCACTGTCATCGGAGAAAAATCAGACGGCAGTAACCCCGACGACAAAAGGCTCGACCAGTATTCAGACATCAGCAGAAAGGTGGCCAAGGAAACTCAATCCCAGCTGCTCGATCTCCGAAAATCTTTTCTCAACCAACTTAAGAGGCGTAACCTAGAAAATGCACCCAAAGGGATTTTCACCTCGGATGGCGTCCACCTAAATGAGGAAGGTAATCGCTTCCTTTCGAGCCTTGTTCTCAGAGCGCTCAAAGTCCCACTTCGCAAGAAATAGCTCTACTCAGGTTTTATTCTCCGTATGGAGGCGATCTCTTTTTGATCCGGGAACGGGGTGCGTTTCTCTTACCAATTAAAAATCGTAGTCCCTGCTCTCTGAAAACAAAAAACTTCATCATGAAATTCTTCCTATTATTATTCACCTCAATTGCGGCATCAGCCACCAGCCTGTTTGCCGCCAAGCCAAACATCGTCCTCATCTACATCGACGATCTTGGTTACGGCGACATTGGATGCTACGGCTGCAAGGACATCCCCACCCCAAACATTGACCGCCTTGCAAAGGAAGGCGTCCGATTCACGGCTTCCTACATCACCAATCCTCCTTGTTGCCCGAGTCGATGCAGTCTGATCATGGGGCAATACGCCCAGCGATTTGGAAAATACGGAATGTCCCGCGGACTTCCGATCCCCGAGGATCGCCCCAACCTGGCTAAATTTCTGAGTGGGAATGGCTACGTAACCGGGCACATCGGCAAATGGGATCTCGGGTCGAAAAAACAAGGGCCATTGCAGGTAGGATTCGCTGAAGTTGCCAAAGATCCACCAAAAAAAACCTACACCAAGAAAGAACTCGCCCGGCAATCTGCCAAAATTCGCAAACTACGCACCTCGAAATACTTCTGTCTCAATGAAGCTGGCGAGACGGTTTGGCTGACTGATTACGATGGCAACTCGATGGTCAATTTCATCGAGCGACATCAGAAGTCCCCCTTCTTTCTCTACTGGTCCCCGGCAGCAGTCCACTCACCCAGTACCGAAGCCCCCGAAAGCTTGATGAAGCGAACCACCGCCAGGGGAGAGCGACGCAAACTGGCCGGCGCCATCGTCTCGGTCGATGACCAGGTCGGCAAAGTCATCCAAGCACTGGAGAAACAGGGTCTGCGAAAAAACACGCTGATCATTTTCTCCAGCGACAATGGTGGCAACGGTGGCGAAGGCGCATCATCGGCGCCCTACACCGGCGGCA
>JAKMEV010000498.1:0-6350 GCA_022425785.1 Akkermansiaceae bacterium
AACAACAAGGGCGATCACGAACTTCCGAGACTCGACACAAAGAAGTTTCGAGTAACTCCGTTTTCCGGTCCGGTGATCTACCGCGCTAAGATTAGTGTCCATTGTTTTCTATTCGTGGTTTCTCAATTTATTCCGTCAACTGCTCGTAATAATCCTTGAGGATCTCACGGTATTCGAGGGGCAGCTCGCGCGCGAAGTTTTCATTTAAGGCGGCGCGGTCGCGGCGTCCAAGCACCTCCCATTCGAGGCGTCCGCCCTTGGGGCGCTCTCCGGTGAGAGAGCCAGGGAGGAAAAGTTGTAACTCGCTGTCATCGGGCTCGGCATCGTCGGATGGCGAGCCCGGTTCCGGAGGAGCCGGTGGAGGCACGTCGACATACTTCAGGGCATACTCGAGGATGAAATAGCGTAGAGCATCAGCCGCCTGATTCTGGCTGGTCATCGCCGCGTCACGATCACCGGACTCCAACTTCGCGGCGGCTTCGGCAAGATGGCGGTAGGCTTTCCCGATATTCGGATGCGGCTCGGGTGCCGGAAGAGTCGGAGTTGGAACGACTTCCTCAGTGACGGGCTCGGGAGCCAATCCTGGTTCAATGTCGGATTCGGACTCGGCAATGTCGAACGGACAAGCATCTTCGGGAACTTCGATCACCTCCTCGGTAAGAGGCACTTTAACGGGCTTAACAGGGACAACCGGAGCCGGTGGTGGTGGCGGAGGGAAGAGCGCTTTGCACTGCTCTGCGAGCTTCAGTTGCGGCGCAGCGAGACTACCCAGTTGCGCTGGCTCAGCGGCCTGGGTTTTTCGGAAAAGGTCCTTGTGATGCGCTGCGACCGACAGCGCGGCGTTAAGCATTTTGACCTCGTCCGAGGGCTCTTCGATGATGGCTCCAGTCGGTGGTGGCGTAATGAGGTAAGCGAGGTTTTCCATTAATAACTGCATGTCCTCCGTATCCGCAGCGAGCGCACCGAGCGCCTCCTCAACTTTGCCTTCAGATCCTTTCTCTGAAATCGCATCAACCAAGCTGCTCGCGGTATCCGCGTAGCGATTTTCACCAGTGAGCCTTTGCAGCTTGCTTCCGAATCGCCCGGCTTTCTTTTTCAACTCTTCTGCATCCGGTGCGCCCCCGGCCAGTTCCTGCCGCTGCCGCATCTCAGTTCGAATCACCGCGCTCTGCGGCATGGCCTCATACATAAATTCAGTAAGCTCGAGGAGGTAACGATACTCCGGAGTCACCTTGTCAATCTTCGCCCGCAAGTCCTGTAAGGATTCCACCACAAAAGATTGCGCGTCGAGCGCCTCCTCAATGTCGTCGTCTGCCAAACCGCGCGCGGCCGCGCCCATGTCTTCTTTGGCGAAGAGCATTACCGTGCCGCTTTCGATCTTGTGCGCCAGAGGATCGAGAGAAGCCAGCACCGCGTCTACTGCGTGAATTAGATTTTTCTGCGGGATGACCAGCCCCGGATAGTCTTCCGGTTTGGCCTTCTTGGTAATTCCAGTAAGCTGTACTTGCTCATCCTCGATCTCAGCCAACAGTGGACTCGGAGCAAGAGCGCTTCCGGTGATTCCGAGCACCCCGGCGAAGGATGATCGCGTTGCCGTCAGTTCCTCAATGAGGGTACTGGCCTCTTCAATCGCATCGAGCGCTTGCTCCTGAAGTTCGATCGCGTCATCGGGCTTGTTGTCTTTGAGCAAAGGCGTGGCCGAACTGACCGAGCGCACTATTCGGGCGAGACTCTCGAGCAATGGAGAATATTCATCGTTCGGCAACCCTTGAGATTCGCTCCAAAGGACGATGGCTCCCCGGAACCCCTTTGCATCATCGGACAAGGCCTGATTCAAGACGGAGAGAGCGGCCGTATTAACCTCATCATCGGCAGCGTCCTCCACCTGCTCGAGCATCACCAGCAAACGCTCCTCAAGCATGAACAACTGCGCCGCTTGTTTCCCGAAGCTGTTGATCGAAGCCTTCATCTGCTCCTGTCGGGTCATGGCCTTCATACGCCTGCGGGTAATCTCGGCGAGCTCTGCAAAAGCGGTCTCGGCACCTTGTTGATGACCGGCCGCAGCCTCGCGATCCCCGGCTTCAATTTGGACCAAGGCCGCCTGCATCGCCGTTTCAGCGGAGGCTAACAAGCGGTCAACCGGAGGAGCGGCGGGAGCAACGGGGTCGAAGAGCTTGGGGCGATACGCCGGGATCTCCGGCATGAGCAGCAACTGGATTTGCCGTTGGAGATCGGACTGGGATTGCGCGATAGTCGATTTTTGATCCAAAAATTCTTCTCCCGTTATGGCAGCACTTCCTTCCCTGAGAGTCTTATGCCCGGCAGCTTGCGCGGAGAAAATATCGCGGGCAATCGTCAGCGCTTCATACTCGGCACCGAGTCGCAAGCGGAACTCAGCATGTAGCAAAGCCGCGATGACCTCCGCTTGCAGACTCGCCGCTTTTTTGAATTCCGTTTTCGGAACGAGCGCGGCAGCTTCGCGCATCTTGGCATCGGCCCCCGAGCGAATCAGCCCGTTAACGAGGCGGGACAAATTAAAGGCGGTCAGGGCATCCACGCTGGTGCTTTCTTTGTTACGCGGCGTGGCTGCCAGCAAACGGGCCGTCTCTTTTGCCAGGACAATTTGCGCTTTCTCCAGGTCACCCCGGTCGACATCGTCTCCGCTGATTGTTCGTAAGCGAAGGGCGGCTTGGGTCTGGGCCGTGGCGTGCAGTTCGCGGGCCATGACATCCGAAGCTTCAGCAAATCCAAGCTGCAAGACGACGAGGCCAAGCTCACGTGCCGAGCTATTCACCATGTCGATGGCTGCTACCGGACTCTTCTCCTTTCCGTCATCCACCGCAGCAATCTCCCGCAACAAGGAAGCCGCCCGTCCGAGATATTCGTCGCCGATCCGGGTCAATGAGGCGCCGAGTTTCACCAGCGCCGCGCTCTCGGCCTCCTCGGACACTTTGTTCGCAATGAGATCTTCGACCAAGGCATTGATCCGAAGGCGAATCGCGCCGAGGCGTTCACGCATCAAATCCTGCCGCACTGCTTCCACCTGGCAGCTCTGCACGAAAACGTCCGTCGATGGATCGAGATTACGGATGACTTCATGCACCCCGCGCTCCTCGCGGTAGATCGTGCGAATCTGGCTGAGGAGACGGCGTTTCTGCTTTTCGATCTGCGCGAGATAATCTTCCTTGGACAAAAATTGCACCCGACGGGCACCCGAACGCACCCGGTGCGGGCCATCTGGTTCCGGGTAGCGGTCGGCGACTTCAATGGCGAAGGAAACAGTATCTCCAACCACGAGATCGGGGAGAGCTTCCCGATAATCCCAATCAATTTTCTGCTCGCCACCATCGCCATCTTCATGCGTCGGCAGGGCAATCTTTTTTTCCCCCGTCTTGTTGACCCGGTAAACAATGAAAGCCTCGCCGAGGCCGTGGTCATCGCGACCGCGGAAGCCAAAATCGATCTCGCGTTCCAGCGTCGCAAACAAGTTTCCAGCGGGTGAAGTCATCTCGACGCCCGGCGCCCGATCCGGAGCCACCTGAAGGTAGTGGCGCGGACTGGAAAATTTGAACCCGTGCTCCCTGTCGGCCCACCCGAAGCTGTATGCCCGCGACCCGGCGGCCACCTGCTGCATCGTGACCGAGCGACCGTCCTTCCCGATTTCCAGCGGAAGCGCCTTCCCTTCAGCCGGACGAAACTCAGCGTCCCCCACCGCACGATCAAGGTTGAGTCTCCAACGAATTTTAGTACCTTCCGGCACGGTAAGGGTCAGCGCTTCGACGCTCTGAATGGGACGTCGGGTATAATCCGGGAACTCGAGAGTGACTTCGGTGCGTTCGATCCGGGGCGCCGATATCACCTGCACCGTGTGCCAATCGCTCTCGGCGTCGCCGGCGACAATTCGGTATTCGAAGCTACGGAACACCGTCTCGGCCTCGTATTCACAAACTCCGTCAGCAACCGCCAGCTTACGCTCCCTCGGCTTACCTTTGCCGGTGCGTAAAATGATCTCGGCGCGATCCGGAACTTCACCCGAAATCTTTGCCACGAGCCGGAGGCTCTGACCTTCCTTCACAATCCGATCTCCCTCATTAATCTCGATCAAGGTGCGTGTAGGATACTCGATGGACAACCATGGAGTGAAAATGCGACCAAAGCCGGCGGACATCAACGGTCCGTTGTAGACTGCCAATCCTCCGATGATCAGCACCGGGATCAGAGCAAGAAGAATGAAGCGGCGGAATCCTTTGAATGAGACCGCATCCTTAGCCCGAAGTGGTTCGGCGGCTTCCTCGGCCAAGCGGCAGGTTTTTTCGCGCAGCGTCTCGGACCCATTCGAGGCCGACCCGGAATCCCTAAACTGCACCGCCGTCACCAGAAGACTCTCCATTCCCCCATGCTTTGTCTCTACCTGAAGGGCAGTATGAGTCGCGTCGTACTTCCGCAGGTTTTGCCAGCCATGCTGCCATGCTTTCAAAATCGCAACGACAAGCAAGAGGACTAGAGCCAAAACGCGCCCTGCTACCGGGAGATCCAACAACCAATCGACCGCCATCCCAACCAAGAACAACAGCATCGCCCAACGAAAAAAGGTGAGCAAACCGGTCGTCCGGTGTAGCTTTTGATCGCGACGCCACACCTCCATGAGGCGTGCATCAAGAATTTTGCGCTGGTTGGGTTCGCTCATGAGAGATCGTATTTCCTACGCAAAATCCACTCAAACCCTAACAGAACAACCAACAGCGTGGCAATCAAGACATTGTCCCAGAGAGGCCGGTCGGTGCGGATTATGGTGGTATGCGGTTCGCGGTTAAGCAAATCGGGCAGTTTTTTAAGATCGAGGATGCTGAGGCATTCCCCTCCGGACAAATCGGCGATTCGGCGAAGGTGATCGATCTGCATGTCGGTATTCGCCAATTCGGGCCTGAGATCGGCGACCTGGAATTCGGCGATATTTGAGAGCGGTCGATCGGCCGTATTCGCTTCCACGCGATAACCACCCTCACGAGGCGGTGAGAAGTAACCTTCGTAGAGCCCGGGATTCGAAGCGTCGGGGCGGAGAGTAACCCGCTGCGGTTCGGCGCCCGTCGCATCTGCGTCGAGCGCGCTGACCTCGATCTCGAAACCCGGCTGAGTAAGCGGTTCGTAGTCTTCGTCGAGAAGGTGCGCATAGAGCATGACCTGGCCGCCAACCGGATACGTGACGCGATCCGTTTCAAGACGAATCTGCTTATGCTCGCCCATGAGCCTCGAAAGGGTGAGGAACTGGACGCACTGGGACCAAACACGCCAATGATATTTGTCGCCCGTTTTGAAACGCAATAACCACAGACGGTCGGTGGCCATCATCATGCATTTCCCGGTTCCGTATCGCTGCCATGAGACAAGCGGGTAGCGGTCGGCACGGGATAGGGTATCGGAGAGTTCCGCCAGCACCGTCGCTCCGGGGCGCGGCGCGAGAAGCGGTGGAATGCGGTCGAGTGGCGCAACCCTGCTCCAAACGAGATCGTTCTCATCCTGGTCGTTCTCCAAGGTCATCACGAGGCTGCTGCGTCCCTCCGGCGTGAGCACGGGATAGACACTATCATCGACATCTTCCCAATCCGCCTCCGGATCAAACTCGACCGGCAACATGCGCTCAACCGGTGTCCCGGCGTAACTCGCGGGAGCGAAACGGGAACCACAGAGCATGAGCAAAGATCCACCGCGCTCTTTCACCAATTCCTCGAGCCGTAAGAATGCCTCCGCCGAAAAGAAAGACGAATCGACGTCGCCAAGGATCACAAGGTCGTAAGAGAAAGCCTCCTCGCGATCTTCAGGGAATTCCGCAATGTATTCGGACGAATTTTGCGCCAACTCGGGTTGGGCACGGGTGGCGATGAAAGTGGCGTTGATCCGCGGATCGCGTTTCAGCATGGCGCGCAAGTAGCGGAATTCCCAGCGGGCGCTTCCTTCGATGCAGAGCACGTTGATCCTCTCGTTCACAACCCGAACACTGCGCGCCACACGATTATTCGCGGCGGTGGCTTCGTCGGCAAACGGTTCGATCGCAACCTCGATCCGCGCGGCACCTTTTTCGGCGACATCAACATTGAAAAAGATCTCTTCAAACTGCAGTCCGCCCGCAAGCGTGACGCTCTGGCGGACGATACCCCGTCCATTGAGGCTCACCGTCAGATCGGCGACGCGTTTCTCGTAGCCTTTCGATTGCAGTTGAACACGAATCGGAACCTTATCGCCGGTAAAAGCAACGTCCTGCATGATGATGTTGCGGATCGAAACATCGTCCGGATCGGCGATTCCCATCGGCACGGTGTAAACCGGGATCCCGCGCGCGCCCAGATCACGCA
>JAKMEV010000503.1:0-2189 GCA_022425785.1 Akkermansiaceae bacterium
GCTCTACGGACTCGGTGCAGAGACCGACGAACTCCCCGGCTACGTCGTCATGACATCTTCCGGCGGCGGACAAGACCAACCCATCGCCTCCCGCCAGTGGCACAGTGGATTTCTTCCCTCGAAATTCCAGGGGGTGCAATTCAACTCGAAAGGCGATCCCGTTCATTACGTCAACAATCCCGCCGGTGTTACCCGCGCGGACCAGGGCGAGCTTCTCGAAACGATCAACCAGATGAACCGCATGCTCGGCTATCGTCAAAACGATCCCGAAATTGCCACCCGCATCGCGCAATATGAAATGGCTTTCAAAATGCAGACTTCGGTCCCCGGACTGATGGATGTGACCGAAGAACCCAAGAACGTTCTCGAAGATTACGGCGCCACTCCGGGCGACGGTTCCTTCGCTTCCAACTGCCTCCTAGCCCGTCGCCTCGCCGAACGCGGCGTGCGGTTCATTCAACTCTACCACCGCGGATGGGACCACCACGGCGGCGTGAAGAAAGGAATCGAAACGGTTTCCCGCCACGTCGACAAAGCCACCGCAGCCCTCGTGAAAGACCTCAAGGCCCGTGGCATGCTTGAAGACACCCTCATCATCTGGGGCGGTGAATTTGGCCGCACGCCCATGGCCCAGGGCTCAGGCCGCGACCACCACATTCAAGCCTTCTCCCTCTGGATGGCCGGCGCTGGAATCAAAGGCGGCACGACTTACGGCTCCACCGACGAGCTCGGCTACGCCGTTGCGCAAGATGGTGTTTCCGTCCACGATCTCCACGCCACCATCCTCCAACAACTCGGTATCGACCACCATCGATTCACCTATAAATTTCAGGGCCTCGACTTCAAACTCACCGGCGTCGAAAGCGCCAAGGTCGTCAAAAAAATCCTCTCTAACTCATGACACGCGTCCTTCTATTCCTCGCTCTTGCAAGCTCTGCTCTCGTAGCCAAGAAGCCCAACATCATCCTCGTCATTACCGACGACCAGGGCTACGGACCCGTCGGGAAACATGGCCACCCCTGGATCAAGACACCCAATCTCGACAAGCACTACGAAAAGAGCACGCGCTTTACCCGTTTTCTTGTCAGCCCAACTTGTTCGCCCACCCGCGCAGCCATTATGACCGGTCGGCACCCCATGAAGAATGGCATCACCCACACCATTCTCGAACGCGAACGCATGACTCTCAACGCCACCATTCTTCCACAAGTCCTTAAAACCGCCGGATACACTTCCGGTATTTTCGGCAAGTGGCACCTCGGCGACGAAAAAGAATACCAACCCGACCAGCGCGGCTTCGACGAAGTCTTCATTCACGGAGCGGGAGGAATCGGACAAGCCTACAATTGCTCCTGTGCCGACGCGCCGAAGAACAAGTACTTCGACCCCGTCATTCGACACAACGGTTCCTTCGTGAAAACCAAAGGCTACTGTACCGACCTCTTCTTCACCGCCGCCATGGGCTGGATCAAGGAAGCGAAAGACAAGGACGCGCCCTTCTTTGCCTACATCACCACCAACGCGCCGCACGGCCCCTTCATTGCCCCTCCGAAAAATACCAAACGCTTCACTGATCTTGGCTTCCAGGCAAAGACCGCCGGCTTCTACGGCATGATCGAGAACATCGACGAAAACATGGGTCGCCTTCAGGCCAAGCTCGATGAATGGAAGCTCATGGACAACACCATCCTCATCTTCATGTCCGACAACGGCATGACTGGCGGAGGCTCCGGAAAAGGCGTCGTTGGAAAAGCTTCCGACGGCACTCCCATGAAGATGTTCAACGCCGACCAAAAAGGCCTCAAAGGAAGCGCCGACGAAGGCGGCGTCCGCGTTCCCTTCTTCATCCGTTGGGATGGGATATTTCGTGCCAGCCACGACATTAAAAACGTCTCCGCTCACATCGACCTCCTGCCTACCTTCGCTCACATCGCCGGAACCAAGCTCCCCGAAAACCAAGTCGAAGGACGAAGCCTCCTTCCCCTCCTCAAAGGGCAAAAAATCCTCCAGCAATCTCGCTACCTCTTCACAAACAAAGCCCGGTGGAAAACCGGAGCCGAACCCAATGAGCACCAATGGAAAAACTTCGCCGTCCGCGGCCCTCGCTTCCGCCTCGTCGGAGATCAACTCTACGACATGATCTCCGATCCCGGGCAAACGACCGACGTCGCCGCCAAGCACCCTAAAAA
>JAKMEV010000509.1:0-4682 GCA_022425785.1 Akkermansiaceae bacterium
GGCCCCTTCATCAGCGATACCTTCCTTGGCTTCGGGACCAAAGGAGACAACGCTGTCCT
This sequence comes from Akkermansiaceae bacterium, assembly GCA_022425785.1. Classification (GTDB taxonomy): domain Bacteria; phylum Verrucomicrobiota; class Verrucomicrobiia; order Verrucomicrobiales; family Akkermansiaceae; genus SW10. The sequence goes on from JAKMEV010000509.1 coordinate 60, forward strand.
TAAGGGGATCGCCATCAAGCTGGGAGGGAAGGAAGATCACACCATTGTCTTCGACACCGAAACTCTTCGTATGGTCGCGGGTTTCAAAGGGAATGTCATGCTCGAAGGCACACCCTGGAGCGGTAAGCACAATGACAATTCCTACCTTCCCGAATCCCGCAAAGACTACTTCTTTGCCACCAACAAAGGCCCGGGATTTTCTATCAATGGCAGCTGGGAGGATCCGCGCGAAACTAAAAATGGACCTCTTCCCGATGCATTGGGCGACTATCACGGCCTCTATCGCCACGAAGCCGGCATCGTCCTGAGCTACTCCATCGGTGGGACAGGATTTCTTGAGATGCCCCACCTGCTCGGAGCAGGCATGATCCGCGCATTTGAGTTTGATACTCTTAAAAATAACGTCGAAATTCTCGCTCACGACTCGTTGAAAGACGGAAAGGAGATCGCGGTGACAATTCGTAACGCACCTAATAGTGTTGAATTAAAAACCCTTCCTTCAGGTCGCAAAGTAGTTTCATTGCCCAAAGGCACTTCGGGATCCTTCGAACTCATCTTCGCTCCCAAAGATGCAGAAATCCCGGCCCTCAAACGCGCTCCCATTTCTTCCCTGACCAAAGGCGGTCCCTCACTCTTCCCGGAGATCATCAAAACCAAGGGACGCACTAGTAAGGACACCAAAGGTTACGCCGTCGATGACATCCCTCTCCCCAAGGACAACCCATGGGAATCCAATATTCGCTTCGGTGCCTTCGACTTTTTCTCCGATGGCAGGCGCGCCGCCTGCTCAACCTGGAACGGGGACGTTTGGATCGCCGAGGGTATCGACGGTGACCTCTCCGGGATCACCTGGCGCCGGTTCGCCAGCGGGCTTTTCCAAACTCTTGGTCTTAAGATTGTCAACGACATCATTTACACCCACGGACGCGACCAACTCACCCGCCTTCACGATTTCAACGACGATGGCGAGGCGGATTTTTACGAATGCTTCAATAACGACGTCCTCATCACTTCCGGCTTCCACGAGTTCGCCTTCGATCTCCAAACCGACAAGGAAGGTAACTTCTACTTCAGCAAAGGCGCCCCCGTCCTCTCGGGCGGACGTGGATTTTCCGACCTCACCGAGCACAATGGCACCATCCTGAAAGTCAGTGCGGACGGGAAAACACTCACCCGCATGGCCTGGGGACTGCGCGCTCCCGGCGGGCTTGGCCTCGGACCAAACGGCGAACTCACTACCGGCGAAAATGAAGGAAGCTACGTCCCTCGTTGTAAAATCACCTGGAGCAAGCCAGATGGCAGCAGTTTCCACGGTGTTGTCCCAAGCGAATGGGACAACAAAAAGTTTGTCCGAAATCTCCCCAACACGCCCACCGACTACGAACGCCCCCTTTGCTGGCTCCCCTACTACGTCGACAACTCCAGCGGCAGCCAGTTCTGGGTTCCAAAAGACAGCTCGTGGAAAAACCACGCCGGAAATATGATCCACCTTTCCTATGGTAAGAGCTCGGTTTACCGCACCCTAATCGACGAGGTCGACGGTCAGGTTCAAGGCGGCGTTTACCGTCTCCCCATCGAACTCACCACCGCCAATATGCGCGGTCGGTTCCATCCACACTCAGGCCACCTTTACAACATTGGCTTCCGCGGTTGGCAGACCAATGGCGGCACCGGATTCCAGCGGATCCGTTTCGTCTCGGATGAGAAACCCGTCCCATTAAAGCTGGAAGCATTTGAAAACGGCCTCCGTGTTGAATTCAGCTCCAGCCTTGATCCCGAAATTGCAAAAGACCCCCGACGCTACAGCATTAGCAAATGGGACTACATCTGGGGCCCTCAATATGGTTCAGGCCGTTTTTCCATCGATGAACGAGATGCCGCGGCACGCGAACTCGCCCGTATCGAACCATCGAAAGGCTCCGTCAACCAAGTCGATTCCGTCGAGATCGGTGCCGCCCAACTTCTCGAAGACGGTAAATCGGTTTTCCTCTACATTCCTAAAATGACTCCTGCCATGCAGATGGAGATCCGCATGGACCTCGCCAACGCTGGCAAAAAAGAGTTCAAGGAAACCATCTGGAACACGGTTCACAACCTACGCCCAGCCTTCGGTGATCATGGCCTCGATCTCGCCAATCTCCCGGTTATCAAGAAAGAAGCCCGAGGCGAACCAGGCCTCCTCTTGAGCACTTCGAAAGGCAGCGCCGACGATGCCACCGTGGTCGACCGTCTCGCCCTCACCATCGAGGAACGTAAGGCCGTCTCCGTCTTTATCGGAACCAATCAGGCGGTTTTCGAAGGCCAGCTCATTGTCGACGCCCGCGACCAACGCGCCTTCCGCCTTGAAGGCCAGGGTTGGGCCAGCCTTAAGATCAACGGCAAGCAAGTGATGGAAGGCGACCTTCCCCTCGAATGCCCGCCGATCGCTCTCGAATCCGGTCCGCAAGCCATTTTCTGCCACTTCAAGGGAGCCGAAAAGGGAACCAGCAGCATTCGACTTCTTTGGAGCGGATCAGACTTCGTCTGGGAGCCAGTCAAGCCTTCCGCTTATCGCTACGCGGCCAACTCCATGCTTGGCAAAAAAAACAAAGCCCGAGCCGGACGAAATCTCTTCGCTGCCGCCAACTGTGTCAAATGCCACACCGCAGACAAGAATCACTTCAAATCAGAAAGGATGCCAGAGCTTTTCGAAAGCCTCCCCGACTTCAAGAACGCGGGAAACCGGTTCCAGCAAACCTGGCTCGAGCAGTGGGTCAAGAAGCCCGAAAATCATTGCCCAAGTGTTGCTCCCAATGAAGCCAATGACATTGCAGCTTACCTCGTCAGCCTCCGTGACAAGAAAATTCCAACCTTGAAAGGTGACGCGACAAATGGAGCAAAGCTTATCGAGGAGCTTCACTTCAGCCCTTGGGCCGAGGAACTCGCAAAGACTGCCAAACATACCACCGGCGGACTTCAGCTTCTGCTCCTTCACCCTCATCAGCACGCCAAGCACACCACCTTTCCAAACCTCCGTCTTTCAGCGCAGGAAGCAGCAGACATCGCAGCCAAGATTCAATCCAAGACCACCGGGGTGATCACAACAAATCCCGGAGATGCCGTGAAAGGAAAAACCCTCGTCGCCCAACGATGCGCCAGCTGTCATGCACCCGGCAAAGGAGTGAAATATGAATTCGCCGCTTCCGGCCTGAAAGAAATGTGGAACACCGAGTGGTTTGAAAAAGGCTGTCTCTCCGTAGAAGAAGGAAACGCCCCCGAACTCGGTCTCAGCATCGATCAAAAACAAGCCCTCTTCGCCTTCAAGAACATTGATGGCAATAAAAATTACACCTCGCTTCGCCGCTTCGTTCCTCACGAATATGCCAGCCGTGCCGTCGAACGATTCCAATGCGCGAGCTGCCACTCCGGAGAAAACAAGCTTCCCGGGATTTCCCTGGCTGGAGAGAAGTTCCACAGCGATTGGCTCGAGACCCTCCTCAAAGGTGAAGGGCTCAAAGTGAGACCCTGGCTTCACGCCCGCATGCCTGGCTTCCCGGCCCATGCCGATGCCTTGAGCAAGGGCCTGGCCTTCCGTGCCGGCATGAAACTCTCGACCTCGGAGTTCAAGACCGAACCCGACCTCGTGAAAACCGGTAAGGAAATTACCGGGACGACCGGATACGCTTGCATGGCATGCCATGCCTTTGGAGAAACACCCGCCCTGCAAGCATTCGAAGGCCAGGGCCCCAACCTGCAAATCACTAGCGACCGCCTCCGCCCGGACTACTACCGCACCTGGATGTTCTGGCCCCAGCGCCACGCTCCGCTCACCATCATGCCTAAGTATACCGTCGACAAAGAGAAAGCTCTCAACGCGACTTTCTACGATGGCGATGCCGACAAACAATTCGAAGCCGTTCGTCACTACATCCAAACTTTGGAAGGAGCGGAGAGGGCTCTCAAGCCACCGAAAGAGTAGCTCAAAATTTGGACGGTAAAAAGTCACTCGCCGGCTTCAACCAGCGAGGTATGATTCAAATTTTAAATTGAGCTAGCGAACCGACTCTTCTAATTGCTCAAGTCGGCTTTCGATTTTTTTCAGGTTCTCACGAATCGCTCTTATGGCTTCCAGGGTTTCCTTTTTCGATGAAGACCGCTCCGCATTCCCATCAGGTCGCGATTTCTTCATCATCTTAATTTCAAGGACTTCGATAATTTCATCTGCCGGAATAGCGTAGGTCTTGGTGCGCCCCGCACGGGAAACATTCACGCCAATACACTTTCCATTGAGATTAAAAAGTGGCCCACCACAAAGTTCAGGCGGGAGTGGGATATCATGCTGAAGAACGTCGGGATATCCCCCAGTTTTTTCGGAGAGTCGCCCGAGTGAAAGCTTCATGCGTGGATCATCTTGGACACTGTCGCGTATTTTCCGCTCCTTCAAAGTCACCTTGAGTTCCCCCGGCTCACCCTCGCGAAGATAACCAACGCGGACTTCCTCACCAGCTTTACGCCCACGAATTAATCCACCAAACGAGATGGGATCTTCCACCTTTTCGTTATCCAAACTTGTAATAATGTCGTTCCCTTTAAGTCCGGCTTGTTCGGCTGCTCCACCAGACACAAGTCGAGCAATCAACACTC
>JAKMEV010000523.1:0-4390 GCA_022425785.1 Akkermansiaceae bacterium
TCGTTCCCAGATCCAAATTCTGATCATTAAAATCCCACGTATCAGCGTAATTCACGAAGGGAATTCCCGTCGCCAGATTCACCTCCGGATTAGGAAAGGCCTCTTCCGCCTCAACCGCTCCCGATGAGCCGGGCGTCGGACTCGCCGAACTCCAAACGCGATAGTCGTCGATGGCGTAACTGGTATCGGTCAGATAAAGACTGTGACCCGCTCCATCCGCGGCCAAAGGCCAGACATCCCGGTCATTATACGTCAGGGTGCATTTGATCACCCCGTTCTTGTTACACAACGTAATCCGCTCCCCGCCATTTGAAAGGCCGCCCGTCCAGGGGCCGAAAACCCGCACACTCGCCGGCACGGAATACGCCGCCCGGAAGGTGGCCTCATCCGTTTCGGTAATAATAATCCGCTCAAAAGCCTTCAGAAATGCCTCATCGGAACTTCCGGCATCGAAATCGGGGAAAGTAAAATCCACCCCGCTCGACATTTCCCACAGCGCGATATCAAAAGGCGTCGCCGTAAGATTCTCCACCTCAATAAATTCATACCCGCCCGCCGGAGGGTTATACATCACCTCGGAAAAGACGATTTGCTCGGCGTGAGCAAAAGAGAAGAGAGCGCACAAGAGAGCCGAAGGAGCGAAAATTGACTTCATAAAAGGGTCATTGTGTGAGGGCTCGAGGATTACATCCGTTGAAACCCCTGACACTATATCATTTATTTCACCTTGTCACAAGCTGTTAGACAAATTTCAACCAGCCGCCCGAACCAATCCCAAAGCTTGAGATCTCTTCAAAACCTCCTAGTCTCTGCGCCATGCAGCGTGCGCTTCCGTTGATTATTTTCGTCATCGTTCTGGGAATGTCCCGAATTCTCGGCTCTCTGAACCCTGAGCACCTTGGAAGCCTCCAGCCTCTCGGAGCCCTCTTCTTCTGCGGTATGGCCCTGTTCGGCGTCCGAGGCATCATGCTCCCCGCCCTTGCCTGGTTCCTCACCTATCCCCTCACCAGTGCGGTGCAAGGCTATGGCTGGAGCGCACAATTTCTCGTCCCCCTCGCCGGATTCGCCGCCATGGTCTTCCTCGCCCGCTATTTCAAAAATGCGAGGCCCGGCAAGGTCTTCCTCGGCTCCATGGCCTCCGCCGTCGTCTTCTACCTTCTCACCAACACCCTGAGCTGGGCCTTCGATCCACTTTACGTCAAATCCTGGAGCGGCTTCACTCAGGCCCTTTGGTCCGGCCTTCCTCAATACCAGCCCACTTGGATGTTCTTCCGTAACGCCCTCATTTCCCAAGCCGTCTTCAGCGGACTCTTCCTCTTTGCCACCGCCTCGGTCAGAGCGAACCTCCCCCAAGCAAAGCCTGCCACAGCCTAAGGAACTTGGACTCCAGTCCGAGCCAATCAAGCAGACCCTTCGACGTTCAAGGACACTTAACACTTCTATCTTCCGCGAAAATGTGGTCCTAACACCCCCGCAATGACATCGGCAGACATTCGGCAAAGCTTCCTCGATTTCTTTAAAGAGAAAGAACACACCATCGTCCCCTCGGCATCCATCCTGCCGCAGTCTCCCGGGCTCCTCTTCACAAATGCCGGGATGAACCAATTCGTGCCCTATTTCCTCGGCACCGAAAAAGCTCCCTACAATCCCCCCCGCTCCACCGACACCCAGAAGTGCATCCGCGCCGGCGGCAAACACAACGACCTCGAGGATGTCGGCTACGACACCTACCACCACACCCTTTTCGAAATGCTCGGGAACTGGTCCTTCGGTGATTACTTTAAACCCGAGGCCATCGCCTGGGCCTGGGAACTCGTCGTCGAGCGATGGGGCCTCCCCGCCAACCGCCTCTACGCCACCGTCTACGCTCCTTCCAAAGGTGACCCCTCCGAATTCGACCAGGAAGCCTGGGACCTCTGGGCCGCCCTCTTCGAAAAAGCCGGGCTCGATCCCAAAGTCCACATCGTCAACGGCAACGTCAAAGACAACTTCTGGATGATGGGCGAAACCGGCCCCTGCGGCCCTTGCTCCGAACTCCACGTCGACATGACTCCCAATGGCGACACCGGCGGCAAGCTCGTCAACATGGACTCCGATCTCTGCATCGAAATCTGGAACCTCGTCTTTATCCAATATAACGCCGAGGCCGACGGAACCTTCCGCGACCTCCCAGCCAAACACGTCGACACCGGCATGGGCTTCGAGCGCGTCTGCTCGCTCATCCAAAACACCAATGGCTTCACCGACTTCTCGGAGAAGCCCACCAACTACGCCACCGACGTCTTCCAGCCCATCTTCCGAAAACTCGAAGAACTCAGCGGCAAGAAGTACCACGACATCTACCCCGGAGACGGAAAGTCCGACACCCTCGAGCAAGCGATTGCCTTCCGCGTCATCGCCGACCACATCCGGACCCTCAGCTTCTCCATTGCTGACAGCATCATGCCCGGCAACACCGGACGAAACTACGTCCTCCGCCGCATCCTCCGCCGCGCCGTCAAATACGGCCGTGCCCTCGGCCTCACCGGCGACAAACCCTTCCTCCCCGAACTCGTTGACACCCTTGTCGCAGAATTCGGCAAAGTCTTCCCGGAACTCGGCACCCGCGCCGGAGTGGTTAAAGAAACCCTCGCCACCGAAGAGAACTCCTTCAATAAGACTCTGGACCGGGGCATGGAGAAATTCGAAAAATCCGCCCAAGAAAAACTCTTCCCGTCCGAAGACGCCTTCCAGCTCTACGACACCTTCGGCTTCCCTCTCGACCTCACCGCACTTCTCTGTCGCGAGCGCGGACTAGAGCTCGACGAAAAAGCCGTCGAGGCGCTCATGGAAAAAGCTCGTGAACTTTCCCGCGGCGCCCAAAAGAAAACCATCGTCCGCGCCCTCGATCTCTCAACCGATGCCGTCACCGAATTCCTCGGCTTCGACGAAGACAGCTGCGACGCCACCATCCTCGAAGTCCACGAACAAGAAGACTCCCTCCTTGTCATCACCGACAAGACAGTCTTCTTCACCGAAATGGGCGGACAGGAAGGCGACACCGGCACCCTCAACGGCCATCCCGTTTCCGGTACCCAAAAAATCGGAGACGCTACCGCCCACATCATCTCGGGCGTTCAGAGTTCAGAGTTCAGCGTTCGATGTTCAGCATTCATCGAGCTCGACAGAGCGAGAAGGGCCCCCATCGAAGCCCATCACACCGCCACCCACCTCCTCCACTGGGCCCTCCACGAAGTCGTCTCCCGGGACGCCGCCCAACAAGGCTCCAGCGTCTCGCCCGATCGACTCCGCTTTGACTTCAACTCCAAAGCCGTCACCCCCGGGCAAATCACCGCCATCGAAGAAAAGGTCAACGCATCGATCTCAGCTGGTGACCTCGTCTCTTGGATCGAAGTCCCACACACCGAGGTAAAAGACAAAAAAGACATCATGCAGTTCTTCGGCGACAAATACGGCGACCTCGTTCGCGTCGTGCAAATCGGCGGCGGCGACAAAACCCTCGACGGCTACTCCATGGAACTCTGCGGTGGTACCCACGTCACCAACACCAAAGACATCGGCCTCTTCAAAATCAAATCCGAAGGAGCCATCGCCTCCGGCGTGCGACGCATCGAAGCCGTCTGCGGCCAATCCGCCTGGAACTGGCTCAGCGAACTCGCCGGCAAAGCCGCCATCGAAGAAGAATCTCTCCGCTCCAAACTCGATCAAGCCAACGCCAAGCTCACCGAAGCCGGGCAGGATACGGTCGAACACGCCGAATTCCCCCGCATCATGGGCGCTCTCCTCACCGAAGGTGGAGACTTCCACCAAATCAACTCTACTATTCAGAGCTATCAGAAGCACCTCGCTTCTCTCCGCGAGGCTAGTATTGGTGCCGAGAAAAAAGTCAAAAAAGCCCAGGCCGCAGGCGCTGCCCGCATGGCTGATTCCTTGCTCGCCGAATCTAACCTCACTGGCAATATCGTCATCAGCACCCAAGGCCCCGCCGCGCTGCTCCAAGAACTCCTCAATGGCTTGAAGAAAGTGCACTTCACTCACGCCGCCTTCTTTATCGTCGACGACGGAGACAAACTCCACCTCGGCGCCCTCTGCGGAGAGGACGGCAACAACGCCGGCCACGGCGCCGGCAATCTCATCAAAGATCTTGCCCCCATCGCCGGCGGCAAAGGCGGTGGCAAACCCGACATGGCCCGAGGCGCCGCCGGAGAGAGAAACAATACCAACAAACTCAAGGCCGCCGCCGAAGCCAAACTCAAGTAGCCGAAATTTGCAATTTTGGCGCCGAATCCTTGCCTCACGAGCCTTCCCGCCAGATGCTACTTCTTGATCGGAAAATCGATGCGCATTTTGCCGTCTTCAAATATCACGCGGCCTGCGGCCTCCTTGATAA
>JAKMEV010000417.1:0-3170 GCA_022425785.1 Akkermansiaceae bacterium
GCCATATTTCCGGCGAGATAGTTCCCGAAGAAAAACAAAGAAAATGCGATGATCGAAATGACCCCCCCAACTCCAAATCCCGGAGCCTTGAATTCGAAATAGCCGCCAGCCAATCCAAGAATAATCAAAATCGGTGACACACTCGCGACCCACCAGGCTAGTTTTTCAAAGGCACTCGGCGTGGCATCAACCAGATCTGCGCGACTCCATCCTTCGGCTTCGAGAACTGCATCCAAATCCTCTAACTCCGCCTCGGCGAGAATCGGACCATCATCAAGGAGCTTCACCGCATCGCTCGAATTGAGGTTCAGCAATTTTCCTTTTTTAACAACCAATTCGCCGAAACTTTGATCTTCGTCATTCAGAAACATCATCGCCTGAATCACTTCCTTACGGTGTCCCTTCTTCTCCGCGATATACCTGACGTGTGCATTGAAAAAACTCTCCAGCTTTTCTCGCATCACTTTTTCGATTTCCTGCCCGGTTCCATTTACAATTGCCGAGGAACCGATCGTCGAACCGGGCGTCATGTAGATCCGATCAGTCGAGATTGCGATCATGGAGCCTGCACTCAACGCCTTGGGATTCACAAAAGCGACTGTCGGCATCTCTAAATTGGCAATTTGACTCATTATTTCCCCGGTTGGAAAGGCCAGCCCTCCCGGAGTATCGAGATCAAAAATAACCGCTTTGGCGCCCTCCGCCTCGACACGATCGAGGGTTCTTTCCCAAAACTTAAAGCTTTGCCCAATGGAGAGATCCTTTTCCCCCACCGTGATGCGAACAATCTTCCCCTCATAACTCTCCTCCTCGGCCTTTCCGAGGACATTACCGTCCTCTCCCCTCAGAAGATTCACCAAAATAAACAGAAACAAAACGATGCGATTCATGTCTGCACTGTAACTTGAAAGTGCCCCGATGCAAAATTCTCAAATTTCCTATTTCATCTCCGCCATTTCCGACTTCAATCCCTCTCGTGGGCCGCATTCCTGAAGAGACTATCGAGCAAATCCTTGCCGCGACGGATATTGTCGATCTCATCGGGAGCTATTTCCCCCTAAAGCGGGCCGGATCGCTCTTCAAGGCCAACTGTCCCTTCCACAACGAAAAAAGCCCTTCATTCACCATCAATCCCGCCTGGCAGAGCTACAAATGCTTCGGTTGCGGGGAAAGCGGCAGCGCGATCGGCTTCGTGATGCAATACGAGAACCTCACCTTTCTCGATGCCGTCAAGAAGCTGGCCCAACGCGCCGGGGTCACTATTATCGAGGATGCCTTCGACCCCGAGGCCGACCGAAAACGCAAGCGCATTTCGCGAATCAAGGAACTGAACAACCAGACCGCCCGCTTTTACCACAAACTCTTAATGAAATCCCCCGATGCCCAGCACGCGAGGGATTACCTAAAATCCCGAGGCTTCTCCAAAGAGACCGCCGAAAAATGGCTCATCGGTTGGGCTCCCAAAAACTCAAACCTCTTCCTCCAGTTCGTCCGTGAGAAGGAATTCAAAGGCCGCGAAATTGTCCAAGCCGGACTTGGCGGCATGCGGGACGAAAACAACCCTCGCGCCGGGCTGTGGATCAAATTCTACGATCAACTCACTTTTCCCATCAGCAACGACTACGGCGATGTCGTGGGATTCAGCGCACGCGTTCTAAGAGAGAACGACAAGCGTGGAAAATACATCAACACCAGCGACACTCCGCTTTTCGATAAATCGAAACTCCTCTTTGGACTCGATAAAGCCCGCAAGGCCATGGGGCGTCAGAAATTCGCCCTCATCTGCGAAGGACAAATTGACGCCATTGTTTTACATGAAGAAGGAATCGAAAACACCGTAGCCCCTCTTGGCACCGCCTTCACGGAGCAACACGCACGGATGCTCAAGCGCTACACCGATCGAATCGTCCTTTGCTACGACGGAGACTTCGCAGGCCTCGCTGCGGCCGACAAAGCCTTTGCCCAACTCACCGCAGCCGGGCTTCCCGTCAAACTAATGCATCTCCCCGACGGCGAGGATCCCGATACCTTCATCAAATCCCACGGGGCCGATGCCTTCCGCGAGCTCATGGAGAACGCAAAGGACTTCTTCGACGCCAAACTCGATAAGGAACTACCGGGTATCAATCTCGCCTCCGCCTCCGACCGCGCCACCCTTCTTCAAGGGCTCGCCGAACTTGTTGCGGAAATGAGCGATGACCTCGTGCGAGACGCCACTATCCAGAATCTCTCCACCCGTCTCCGTCTCGGAACCGATGATTTCCGTCAGGCCGTCGCCACAGCCAAAACAGAAAAGCGCAAGTTTCCCGATCGAAATAAAAAAGAGAATCCTCTCCTCGAGAAAATCGCACCCGCTCCCATCGACCACTCCGTCGCCTACCTTTGCCATCTCGCCATGGTTTCAAAGGAGGCCTGTGACTACCTCGGCGAGCAACTCGAGGCCCTCCACGACACCATCGAAGACACCCCGGGCGGACAAATCCTTCGCTCTATCCTCGCCCGGCGGCCCGACCCCAAAAGCCCGGCCGCCCGTCAGGCCTTCATTTCCACCCTAAGCCAACCCGAGCAATTAGCACTTCTCCAAAGCTTTACCGAAGAACCTCCGGAAAAGCCCCTCCTCGCAGCCGAGGAAACAGTGACCCTCCTCCTGAGTTCATATTTCCAAAAGAAAGAAAGTGCCCTCCGCGCCCAACTGGCTGATCCCAACCTGCCAGTCGAGCAGATGATCCCGCTAATGAAAGAGGTCAAAGAACTTCAATCCTTCTTAAGCAACCTTGACTCCCGCTTTATCCGTTGAATCTTCTTTCCGACAGAGTGTGAAAAAACTTGACGATTAGGCCTCCGTCACAAACATACGCCTCCCGGCGGAATCTCTGCTGGACCTATACTTGGTGAGGTGTGTCCCTCCATACCAATTTTTTCACAAAATCATCATGGCAAAAAAGAAGAAACCGGCGAAGAAAGCCACTGCAAGAAAGGCAGTTAAGAAGGTGGCAGCCAAAAAAACGGCAAAAGCTCCGGCTAAAAAAGCAGCCAAAAAGGCCGCCAAAAAGGCCCCGGCCAAAAAAGCCGTGAAAAAAGCCGTGAAAAAAGCTCCCGCCAAGAGAGCGGCTAAAAAGGCAGCCAAGAAGGCCCCGGCGAAAAAAGCGGCGAAAAAGGCAGCAAAGAAG
>JAKMEV010000418.1:0-4298 GCA_022425785.1 Akkermansiaceae bacterium
GACCCGCCTTTCACCAAATTCACCTCCGCGATGAGTGACCTCAACGATCCCTTCTGGGACCGCCACCACACTCTCAAATCCGCGCAAACCGAGAACACCATTAAGCTTGTCGGCAAATCCCGCCTCACCGAGTTTCTCATCAACACACTCTACCCACTCAACATCGAGTATTGGGACGACTTCGCCAAAATCCGCGCCGACACTCCCAATCAAAAAGTAAAACGCTGCTCCGAGCGCCTCTTCGGCTCACTCGCCCTCGCCAAACCACACCTTAAATTCGCCTGGCAACACCAAGCCCTCCTGCAAATATACCAGGACTTTTGTCTCGAAGATCTCAGCGATTGCTCCGACTGTCCTTTCCCCGAACAACTCTCCACCTGGACCCATGACTGAAGCCGAAGCACTCATCGCCCTCAACCAGCTCCCGCAAACCGGACCGGTTAAAATCAAACGCCTGATCGAAACCTTCGGCTCCGCCACCAAAGTTCTCCGTGCCGCCGACACCGCTCTCCAGCAAGTGCAGGGCATCGGACCTGAATCCGCCAAGCTCATTGCGGACTGGGAAAACCACACCGACCCCGCCGCCGAGATCTCTCTCGCCAAAGAACGCGACATCACCATCCTCACCCAGCAAGATTCCGACTATCCCGCGACCCTCCGCGATTCATACGACGCCCCCGTCATTCTCTACGTCTGGGGCAAACTCGAAGAACGCGACATTCATTCCATCGGCATCGTCGGCTCCCGCAAGCTCACCCACTACGGACGCGAAACCGCGCGCAAATTCGCTTACCAACTCGCCGGAGCCGGACTTACTGTCATTTCCGGCCTCGCCCGCGGAATCGACACCGCGGCCCACGAGGGAGCCGTCGCCGCCAAAGGTCGCACCATCGGCGTTCTCGGCTCCGGTTTGATGCAACTCTACCCTCCTGAAAACCTCGCCCTCGCCGAAAAGATCGCCGACGGACACGGGGCCATCATTTCCGAATTCCCACTCCAAACTTCGCCCGACAAACAAACTTTCCCGCAACGTAACCGCATCGTGGCCCACTGGTCCCGCGCCATCCTCGTTGTCGAATGTCCCAGCCGCTCCGGCTCCCTTATCACCGCAAATCTCGCATCCGAGGCCGGGCGCCACGTCTACGCCGTACCGGGCCCCATCGACCGTCCCACCTCCGGCGGCTGCCACGACCTCATCCGCGACGGAGCCACCCTCGTCACCGACGGCTCCCAAATCCTCGACGACTTCAGCCATCTCAACTTCGACCTCTCCCTCACCGTCGAAAACGAACCCGGCCCAATCGAAACCCACCTCGACCTCACCGAGGAAGAAAACGCCGTCCTTAAAGCCCTCGGTCACGACGAGCGCCTCATCGACGAACTGGTCGCCGCCACCTCCCTCCCATCTCATCAAATCTCCGTGATCCTGATGAAGCTCGAACTAAGAAACCTCGTTCTCACCCTCTCCGGCCAACGCTATAAGAAGAAATAAGGAGAGCGAGCATCTTGGTCGCTTACGCCTCAACCCAGTCCATCCATGTTCAAAAAATCAACAACAACTCGCGCCTGGAACTTCTCGAAGCCATCTCAGGGCTGAAACTCCATTCCAATTGCAGGGACCAAGACCACCTAAAAAAGGTCTGATTCCTAATTAATTCCTGAATTTCTCTCGTGAGAGTAATGTGAATAACTCCTCTCGGTTCTATTTTTTTCCTACGGAAAGAAGGCCATCGGAAAGAAATTTCTTCCCATTCCCCCCCTTTCACCCCTAAGTCCGGCCCGTGTCCAAGACTCTGATCATCGCTGAGAAGCCCTCTGTTGCTACAGATCTCTCCAAAGCCCTCTCTAAAAAACTCGGTAAGTTTACCAAGAAGGGTAAGTCCCGTGATGCCCAGTATTTCGAAAACGATCAGGCGATGATCACCTCCGCAGTCGGACACCTCATTGAGCTTAAAATGCCCACCGGCCCCAACGGAAAGAACCTTCCGTGGAAATTCGACGTCCTCCCGGCCATCCCCAGCAATTTCGCCCTCCAGCCCATCGAACAGTCCGAAGGACGCCTTCGCCACGTCCTCAAGCTCGCCAAGCTCAAGGACGTCACCGAAATCGTGAATGCCTGTGATGCCGGCCGCGAGGGAGAACTCATCTTCCAATACATCATCGATTACGGAAAAATCGAAAAACCCGTCAAACGCCTCTGGATGCAATCCATGACCACCGGCGCGATTCAACAAGCCTGGGACGAACTTCGTGACGGTCAGGAAATGTCCGACCTTTCCGACGCCGCCAAGTGCCGTTCCGAGTCTGACTGGCTCGTTGGCCTCAATTCCACCCGCGCTCTGACCTGTTTCCGCTCCCGCCACGGTGGCTTTAATATCACTGCCGCCGGACGCGTCCAAACTCCGACCCTCGCTATCCTTGCGAAGCGCGAAAAGGAAATCGCCGCTTTCACCGCAACTCCTTATGCCGAAGTCCACGGACTCTTCGGTGTCGACGCCGGCGAATACGACGGCAAGTGGGTCGACCTTGACTTTAAGAAGGACGAAACAAATCCCCACGGTCGCGCCGAACGCATCTGGGATAAAGAACATGCCCGTGTCATTACCGAGCGTTGCCAGGGCAAGAGCGGCATCGTCACCGAGGACAAAAAGCCCACCAAACAAATCGCACCCCAGCTTTACGACCTCACTACCCTCCAGCGGGAAGCTCCCTTCACCGCCAAGAATACCCTCGGGCTCGCCCAGACTCTTTATGAGCGGCACAAGATGATCACCTATCCGCGAACCGATTCGCGTTACCTTCCCGAGGACTACATGCCCAACGTGAAGGAAATCGTGACCGAGCTCGCCGGTTCCACTTCTGATCTCGCCAACTGGGCCCAGGACGCCCTCGACAACGACCGCCTGCAATTTCAAAAGCGTATCTTTAATAATGCGAAGGTCTCCGATCACTTCGCGATCATCCCGACCGGCCGTGTTGTCAGAATCGACGAGCCCGTTTCCAAGCTCTACGACATGATCGTGAAGCGCTTCCTCGCCGTCTTCTTCCCGCATGCCGAGTTCGAGGTCACCAAACGCCTCACTACCATCGATCACGGTGCCGAAAAGGACACCTTCCGCACCGACGGTAAAATCCTCATCACTCCCGGTTGGCTTTCCGTCTACGGTCGCAAGCCCGGCGTCGCCGCTGGCAAAGACGAGCTCTGCGCCGTCCAGGAAGGCGAAGACGCCCAAGCCATCGAGATCACGATGGAAGAAAAGGAAACCAATCCTCCCGCTCGCTACACCGAATCGACTCTCCTCTCCGCGATGGAAGGAGCCGGAAAGCTCATCGACGACGACGAGCTCCGCGAAGCAATGTCCGAACGCGGACTCGGCACCCCCGCCACCCGCGCTGCGACCATCGAAGGTCTCATTCGCCAGAAATACATCACTCGTGACGGCCGCGAGCTCATCGCCACCGGCAAGGGCGTGCGCCTCATTGATCTCCTCCAGGAAATGGACATCAAGCCGCTCACTTCTCCCTCCATGACCGGAGACTGGGAAGCCAAGCTCCGAAAGATGGAACAAGGCGAACTCGACCGAGCCACCTTCATGAGCGAGATCGCGCGCTTCACCGAGGACGCCGTCGGCAAAGCCCGCGCGCACTACGACGAAATCATCTCGCGTCCTTTCCCAGACCTCAAGTGCACCTGCCCCAACTGCGGTGCCACCGAGCTCAAACAAACCGACGCCACTTACGAATGCCGCACTCCAGATTGCGGATTCAGAATTTCCAAATACATCGCCGGTCGCGCAATCAGCGAAGAAGAAGCCAAGGCGCTCTTCACCACAAAATTTCTCGAAACCCGCGACGGTTTCGTTTCCCGCTTCAATCGACCTTTTGAAGCAGCCCTCGAACTCAAGCAACAAGTTTCCAAAACCGGCAAGCTCGGCAAGTGGAAAACCAACTTCGTCTTCGACTCCGACCTCGAATCCGTCGAGGACCTCACTGAAGATCAGATGATCAAAGAGGTCACCCTCACCAACGGCAAGACGGCCAAACTCTACGAAACGAAAAAAGCCTTCATGGTCCCCGCGCTCACCACCAAGGACAACCCCGACGGCTTCCGCCTCGGCAAAACGATCCTTCAAAAAGAGCTTACCGCCGCTGACGTCGAAAAATTGCTCATCGAAGGCAAGACCACGCTCCTTCCCGGCTTCATTTCCAAGAAAACCAAACGCGCCTTCGCCGCCCACCTCACCCTTGACCCCGAAACCGCCAAAATCGGCTTCGAGTTCGCCCCGAGAGCAAAGAAG
>JAKMEV010000561.1:0-10987 GCA_022425785.1 Akkermansiaceae bacterium
CACTTGGGCATATCTCGAAAACTCGTCACCGGTGGAAGCATCGCCCCCTCGAATCGCCCTACCTCCCACTCGTAATCATTTCGAGCATCGATCAAAACGATATTATCCTCCTTGATCGCTTCCTTCCACTCGGCTGGCTTCAAATGGGTTGCGGTGAGCTCCTCGGGGCTGAAATCCTCTTCGCCCAGCCCCAAAGTCACCACCTCATCCCGCACTTTGATCGATAGCTTGGGGAAAACATGCCCCTCCGACGGGTCAATTTTCCAGGCAATCTCTGCGGTGAGAGGATCTTTATCCAGTGTCTCACGGTATTTCTTACAATCCGCCGCCGTACCAGAAACCGTGCCGTTAATCCCCTCCGCAGCGATGAGAATCCGCCCTTTCAACCCCAACTGGCAGCAAAGTTTTCGATGCTCGTCAGCATAAGCGTCCGGATCGGCGATCCGACAATATTTATAGTAAAGCAATACCTCGAATGGAGCACTCATGGGACGGACCTTCTTTGGCAGATTCGCTCCAAAAAATCCAGTGCGGTCTCGCCCAAAATTCTCCGCAAAGGAAACGCCCCCTATTTCTTGCGAGAAACCCACCAGATCGCTTGCCAAGGTCGGTCGCCCCTGTAGTCTTTCCCCCTAGATTGGAGACGAGGAAACTTTCTTCTGATTAATCGAAGAAAAAAGCGCCCCAGCTCCGTATCCCACAGACAAGTTTCCCCTTCCCAACCGCTATTAAAGAAATCGTTTTCAGATCCACCGACGACTACTCCAATTCCCATCATGCTTGATTCCTCTTCTCCCGCCACTTTCCGCAAACCACC
This sequence comes from Akkermansiaceae bacterium, assembly GCA_022425785.1. Taxonomy (GTDB): domain Bacteria; phylum Verrucomicrobiota; class Verrucomicrobiia; order Verrucomicrobiales; family Akkermansiaceae; genus SW10. Next base: position 818 of record JAKMEV010000561.1, read on the forward strand.
GCCGGCCCGCCCCATCGAGCGATCCAAAGTTGAATATCAAATCCCGATCGAAACTCTCCCCGCTCCCGAAGTGAAGAAACAAGAATCCACTCCAGCTCCAGAAATGGAAACCGCCGCCGAATCAACTCCTGCGCCTGCCAAGGAAGCCCCGACCGAAAGCACGCCCGTTCCGGCTCCGGAAAGTCTCGAGGCCGACGACGTCGCGGCCATTGATCAACTCGGCAAAGTTTACCAAGACCTCAAAACCGAACTCGGTAAGACCATCATCGGCCAGGAGGACGTCATAGAAGAACTCGCGATTTGTCTCTTTGCCCGCGGCCACGGTCTCCTCATGGGTGTTCCTGGTCTCGCCAAAACCCTCCTCGTTTCCTCGGTCGCGGAAACCCTCCATCTGGACTTCAACCGAATTCAGTTCACGCCCGACCTCATGCCCGCCGACATTTCCGGAACGGATATTATTCAAGACAACGGCGACGGTGGCAAACGCCAGTTCGAATTCGTTAAAGGCCCCGTCTTTTCCAACGTCGTGCTCGCTGATGAGATTAACCGGGCACCCGCCAAGACCCAGTCCGCCATGTTGGAGGCGATGCAGGAACGCCACGTCACTGTCCTTGGCCGAACCTACCAACTCGATGCGCCTTTCTTCGTCCTCGCGACGCAGAACCCCGTCGAACAAGAAGGAACCTATCCCCTTCCCGAGGCACAGCTCGACCGCTTCATGTTCCTCATCGATGTCGACTACCCGACTGCCGCCGAAGAAAAACGCATCGCCCGCGAAACAACCGGGGCTGACAAGGAACCTCTCAAAGCACTCCTCACCGGAGAAGAAGTTCTCAAATACCAAAGCCTCGTCCGCCGCGTTCCCGTGCCCGATCACATTTACGACTATGCCGTTGAGATCGTCCGCCGAACCCGTCCCGATGGCGAAGATGCCCCGGAGTGGATCAAGGAATATGTGGGATGGGGTGCCGGACCACGTGCCGTGCAGTATCTCATTCTCGGTTGCAAAGCCCGCGCTGCGCTTCGTGGAACTTACATGGCTTCTCTCGAAGACATCGAAGCCGTCGCCCAGCCCGTTCTCAGCCACCGTGTTCTCACGAACTTCGCCGCCGAGTCCCAAGGAATGACCTCCAAGAAGATCGTCAAACGCCTCGTCGAAGAGATGCGGGAGGATTATTAAGATCCACCCGGAATCCCTCCTGACTTCCCCAGGCTTCCCGTATGAAATACGACTTCCTCGACACTGACGTCCTCGCCCGACTTGGGGCGATCCCGTTGGAGTCCCGCTTCCCCATGGTGGGAAATGTCGCAGGACGTCACCGTTCTCCGCACCGGGGATCTTCCGTCGAATTCGCGGAATACCGCAAGTATGTTCCCGGTGACGACACCCGTCGTCTCGACTGGAAGGCCTACGCTCGCTCCGACCGCTACTACATTAAGGAGTTCGAGGCCGACACCAACCTACGGGCCTATTTTGTTATCGATACTTCCGGGTCGATGGATTTCACCTCGGGAGAAAACCCCTCCAAGATCGACTTCGCCAAGAGGATTGCCGCCACTCTGTCCTACCTCATCGTCAACCAAGGCGACTCCGCGGGGCTCTCGTGTTGTAGCGAAAAACTTCAACTCGAAATCCCACCGAGCCGACGCGCCGCCCAGCTGCAGCACATTTTCGAAACCCTCAAAGACATCGAGCCCACCGGCGAAACCGGACTCGTTCACGCGCTCCACCAAATCGCCGAAAAAACCCAACAACGCGCTCTCGTCATCATTCTCTCCGACCTCTTCGTCGAGACCGAGAAACTGGCCGACGCTCTCCAGCACCTTCGCTTCCGCAAGCACGACATCGCGATGTTCCATCTTCTCGATCCGCAGGAGGTGGATTTCCATTTCGAGCGACCTCATCGCTTTGTCGACCTTGAAGACGGTAGCGTCGTCGTGGCCGAACCGAACCTTATCGTCGACGAATACCACGAGGCTCTCCGGGAATTCCTCGAGACCGTGGAGACCAAGTGCCACAACGTGCATGCCGACTACCACCTTCTCCAAACCAACGCGAACTACGAAAAAGTCGTCTCCGATTTCATCACCTCACGCCTGACAAAAAAACGCTAGCCCTCTCAGTTGAATTTCCTTGTTCCAGCCGCCCTTATTGGGCTTTTTGCCGCCGCCATTCCGGTGATCATTCACCTGCTCAACCGGCGGCGCTTCCGCACCATCAAGTGGGCGGCAACGAGCTTCTTGTTAAAAGCCTCCCGGGAGTCACGTGGCAAAAAGCGACTCAAACACATCCTCATTCTGGCCTGCCGGACCCTCGCCATCGCCGCACTCATTTTTGCGGTTGCGCGTCCGCTCATCGGCAACTGGCTGGGCTGGGGCGGAGGCTCGGTGGAGACAGTGGTCCTCGTCCTCGACCGATCAGCCAGTATGGAAACCCGCGAGGGTGACGGCTCCCCCAGCAGGCGCGAAGCCGTCGTCAATCGAATTGCCGATGCCATCAAAAACATGGGCTCCCCCCGCCTCGTTCTCATCGATAGTGCCTCCGGAGAGATTCAAGACGTTCCCTCACCCGATGTCCTCCCCGAATTGACTTCAACCCAGGCCACCGACACACAAGCCGACATCCCTGTCTTGATCACGAAGGCCATCGACTACCTTCAGGAAACCAAGCCCGGGAAATCAGAAATTTGGGTCGCCTCGGATCTCCAACGGAGCGATTGGCGTCCCGATGACTCGAGATGGCTCGCCATTCAAAGCGGCATCGAAGCGCTGCCCACCAAAACCTCCCTTCGTATTCTTGCCTCTGGATCCGAAATCAGCCCGAACTACTCACTCGAACTTCTGGCCTCCCGCCGTATCGAAGACGACCTCCTTCTCGATCTCAAAATTTCCCGTAGCAAAGGCCAATCCGAGACCTCCATACCACTCACTATTTCTTTGATGGGCGCCCGAAGCACCGACCCTGAACGCGTCACCATTAGCGGACAGGAGCTTCGTCTACAAAAACGTATTCCCCTCGGAGAGATTAAAGAGAGCGGATACGGCTGGGTCGGACTGCAAACCGACAACAACCCGCGCGATAACGCGGTCTTTTTTGCCTTTGGGGAAAAAGAACCGGTCTATTCGTGGTTGGTCGCCGAAGACCCCTCCAGCGAAGTCGCGGGATACCTTCAAAGATCAGCCGCCCCAACCGGATTTGACCGCTTCAGTTGCGAAATCGTCTCCCCGGTTCAAACAACCAAAATCAACTGGAGCACCGCGTCCCTCATTATTTGGCAGGCTCCGCTGCCCACCGGTGCCGTCGCCTCACAGATGGCGCAATTCGTAAAATCCGGGGGGTCCGCTATTTTTTATCCGCCCGAGGAACCATCCACAGAAGCGATCTTCGGAATATCCTGGGGCCCCGTGATCAACGCTCCGGACGACGAGTTTTTTATCAATGGGGTCTGGACCCGCGACGACGGCCCGTGGCAAGACGGTCAAACCGGCACGCCCCTCCCGGTGAAGGAACTCAGAAGCATCAAACGTCGCAGCATTCAGGGCGACGCCGCAACTCTCGCTGAATGGGATGACAAATCACCGCTTCTCGTCCGTCAAATCGATGGTGCTGGCACGGCTATTTTTGTCGGAACTCTTCCCGATGACCGTTGGTCCAACATGGAATACACCGCGCTTCATCTCGTCGCAAACCAACGCATGATCCAACTCGGCACCGACCGCCTTCACGCCGGTTACCGCGCCATTGCTGGAAGCGGAAAGTCGCAAACCCAAGATGAGGAAATTCGCTCCCGCCTCGACAGCTTTGAAGACTACGAACCATCACTCGGACCTTACCGAAGCGGCGTCTACCGACTCGGCGAACGCACCGTGGCCGTCAACCGCCCCAACAGCGAGGGGGATCTCGAACGGGTCAACGAGGAAAGCCTCGGAAAACTTCTCGAGGACACGCCCTACTCACTTTTCGAAGACACCAAGACCGAGGACGATCTCATCAGCGAAGCTTGGAAAGCATTTTTGGTTGCCGTTCTTCTCTTCATGCTTGCTGAGGCAATCCTCTGCTTGCAGCCACGCCCCAGCGTTGCTCCCGTCACCAATCCGTCGCCCGCGTCGTGAACAACTTCAACCTAGGACCTCTTCACTTCCAGACGAATATCTTCGTCCTGGTCTTCGTCGTGATCGTCCTGATCGCAACCGCAGGTCTTTGTATCACCGCAGTCCGACGCTCGGCCCGACCCAGGCGAACCGGAATCTTGGAAACCATTCGCTTCGTCTGTGTTCTCTTCGTTTCCATCATGCTTCTCGGACCCGAATGGCGCACCGTTCAGGAATCCGACCTGCAACCGGAAATCGTCATCGTAACCGACGAATCCCTCTCTATGAGCACGACCGACGCCCGTGTACCCGAGACCATGGAGAGTGAAGAAAAAGTCATTACCCGCGAGAAGCTCGTCGATAACCTTCTTGCTTCGGAATTCTGGAAACCCTTCGAGGCAGAAAGCAAAAACCGCGTCACCCTCTCCACCTTCGGCGCCCCGCCTGAAGACACCGACCCGGCTCTCCGCGCCATGGCCGGCACTGACATCAATGATGCCTTGCAGAAGATCCTCGAGGCAGGACGCAATCTCCGCGCAGTTGTTATGCTTGGAGACGGCGACTGGAACATCGGCAAGTCTCCTGTCGCGGCAGCCCAACAATTCCGCCTTAAAGATGTCCCGCTATACGCTCTGGGCACCGGATCCCAGCAGCGCCTCCCCGACCTTGATCTGGATTCGGTGAATGCTCCCACCTACGGCATTGTTGGTGAGAACGTGCAGATTCCATTCACCATTCAGTCCTCTTTGGGACGCGATGTCCGCACCATCGTTCGCATTCGCAGTGACAGCGGGAAAGAACGGACCAAGGACATCACCATTCGCGCCAACTCCACGCATTATGATTCCATCTTATGGCGAATTGAAAAAGAAGGCGCTTCCACTCTCAACCTCAGCATTCCGACAACCAATGGTGAATTGGTCCAAAGCAATAATAGTCGTGATTTCATTATCAGCGGGAAACCAGAATCGATTAAAGTCCTCGTGGTGGAAACGCTTCCCCGTTGGGAATACCGTTTTATCCGCAATGCCCTTTCCCGTGACCCGGGTGTCGATGTTGATTGCTTACTCCTCCACCCCAACCTCGGCAAAGGGGATGGACCCGACTACATTCAAGAGTTTCCCGAAAACCTCGAAGACCTCCAAAAATACGATGTCGTTTTTGTCGGTGATGTCGGTCTCAGTGAAGACGGCGAATCCGGACTCACCCCCGCGCAGGCCAATCTGATCAAAGGCCTCGTCGAAAATCAGGCCAGCGGTGTGGTTTTCATTCCGGGGGCACAGGGAAACCAATTCAAGTTAGAAGAAACCGAGCTCTACGACCTAATCCCGGTCATCCTCGACAAAGACAATCCAACGGGCCTCAGTGACTCCATCGATGCGTCGATGCGACTGACTTCCGAAGGTGAGAAGTCGCTGTTGACGATGCTTGGAGACGATGAAACCGAGAACGAAGTGATCTGGCAGGATCTTCCCGGATTCTACTGGCAGGCTCCCGTCGTGAAAGCCAAGGCGGGCACTACCGTTCTCGCCGTAAATGCCAATCGAAGCAATGCCTCCGGACGTCTCCCTATTCTCGTCACTTCACGCGCCGGAGCCGGTAAGGTTCTCTACATGGCCACCGACTCCGCGTGGAGATGGCGTCGTGGCGTGGAAGACCTTTACCACTATCGCTTCTGGGGACAGGTCGCTCGTTGGATGTCCTACCAACGAAACATGGCCGCCGGAGAGCGCGTTCGCCTTTTCTATACTCCCGAACGCCCCAAACCCGGCGACCCGGTTTTCCTTTCTGCCAACGCTTTTTCAGAAAATGGCGCTCCACTCACCGAAGGTAATCTTCAGATCGACCTCACCGCACCAAACGGCACCAGCCAACGCATCGAACTCGCACAAGACGACGCCTCCTGGGGCTCCTTCAGCGGACAGTTTAAAATCAGCCAACCAGGAACCTGGGGCGTCAAAGCTTTCATCGCCGGCGATGATTCAGCCTTCATCGAAACGAAAATTATTTCCCAAACTGACGACATCGAAAAAACAGGCCTTCCCGCTCGCTTCGAAGTCCTCGAAGAAATGACCAAAGTGTCACGCGGCCGACTCGTCACCGCCGCCCAATTGGAGGAATTAGTCAAAGAAATCAACGCCCTTCCCGAACCCCAGCCTCTTGTTGATTCGATCAAACTCTGGGCCCACTGGCTGGCTCCGACCATTCTCGTTATTCTCTTATCCCTCTTCTGGATGGGGCGGAAATTAAACGGAACGTTCTAGACCGCAAAGGAGTCACGGCGCCCACGCCGCTTATCAACTGGGCGTCGCCATTCTCACTCTGCAAGCGCTTCGAGCAACTTGGTGTGAATCCCACCAAATCCACCGTTACTCAACACCGCGATCACATCACCTTCTCGGGCGATGCCTGAAACATGGGAAACGATCTCATCAACCTCACCAAGATACCAAGCCTCGGTCCCTTTGGATTTGATCTCTTCCACAAGCTTATCTGGGTCAAGCCGATCATCCTCCGCAAATTTTTCGGGATCTGGGATACTTGGAATAACCACAAGATCCGCTTTCTGAAGGGCCCCGGCCAAATCATCCTGAAAAATACTCCGACGCGTGGTATTTGATCGCGGTTCGAACAACACCCACAAACGACGCGAAGGATATTTCTGCCGCAAACCATCGATAGCCAGGCCAATCGCGGTGGGATGATGGGCGAAGTCATCGATCACCATCACACCACGAACTTCTCCACGTTCCTGCTGGCGGCGAGCAATCCCTTCAAAACTCATAAAGCCCTGGCAAATCTGATCCGGAGAAAGTCCGGCAAAGCGCGCCGAGCACACCGCCATCGCCGCATTTCGCACATTGAATTCACCGACCATGGGCACTTCGTAACGCTCGCCATTAATCGTAAAGCGACTCCCGCTCTCGAGATACTCCGCTTCGATAATTCGAAAATCACAATCTTCACCAAATCCCACTTTTTTAATAGGACACGGAGAATCAACCGCTGCCGTGAGACAGTTTTTATCATCACCATTGATCAACGCCAAACCATTCCGGGGAACGACCTTCAACAAACGCTGAAAGGTCAAAATAATCTCGTCAAGGTTATCGTAGATATCCGCATGATCGTACTCGATGTTGTTCATCACGACAAGCTCCGGCAGGTAATGCAAAAACTTGGATCGCTTGTCAAAAAAAGCCGTGTCGTATTCGTCGCCCTCCATCACAACGTAATCCGATTTCGTAAACCGTGCCCCTTGTCCAAAGTTCGCCGGAATTCCGCCAATCATAAAACTAGGTTCCTCGCCCGCAGATTCAAACAACCAGGCCAGCATCGAACTCGTAGTGGTCTTCCCATGCGTCCCACTGATGACGTAATTTTTTCGTCCTCGAAGAAAATATTCCTTAAGCACTTCGGGCAGCGACACATATCGCAAGCGCCGATCTAAAATCGCTTCGGCCTCTTCATTTCCACGACTGATGGCATTCCCAATCACCACGGTCGTGGCATCATCGGGAATATTCTCAGCCCGATATCCCTCCATGATCTCCAGGCCCTTCGAGGCCAAAAATGTCGACATCGGAGGATAAACTGCCTGATCCGACCCGGTGACAACATAGCCTTGTTCAATCATTCCGGCGGCCACCGAACCCATCGCGGTTCCGCATACCCCGACAAAGTGAAACTGTTCTTTACTCATGAAACTTTCTTAAAACCCGGGCGCTGCCACTCGTCCCATCTGGCCTTCCTCGAGGCGTTCCCTGAGAATACGATCAGCAACCTCCTTCACCATCTCCTCCAAGAGTAATCGCAGGTGACTTCCCTTGCGGTAATCCGCCGGAGCAATGTGCTGAACCCGCTCGGCATGCGTGCAGAGCTGGAAGCATTTTCGAAAACTCCGTCCGCTTTGATCATTCGGATTATACACCGCGATCGCCTGACCTCCATTTTTCTTCATCACAGTGAAGCAAGGAACATCCGTGGGACCATCACCTACATAGACCATGTTCTCAAAGGGCACCGGACGAGCATCGCCCGGCATGTGGTCATTGACGTCATCGTCGGGATTAAGCAATCCCTTGTTGATCCGGAAGAGATACTGGGTCTTGGTAGTGTGCGAAATCGTACGCTTGGGAAAACTAATTCGGCCATGTTCGTCTTCACCGAACTCACACCCAAAGATCGACTTCACCTTATTCTTGAGCGAGCAACCATCGAGGAGTGCCTTCAGGCCAGACGAAACAATATAGTGCTCCACCTTAATTCCCGCTGCTTCATGCTCGGGCAGAATGTAAAATTCATTGATCTCTTCAAAAAACTCTTCAACACCCGGATAGTAGTTCAAGCCTACTCCTAGTTCCGTCAGATCGGCATTGGAAACATTGTCCATACCCAGATAATCGAGAAGGCACTTCATGTAAGCCAATTCCCCGTCCCACTTCTGCTCTTTCACAAGCAGATTGCACTTCTTCCAAAATTGCTCCGGATCGATCCCGAACTTTGGAAACAAGACATCGTCCTGCATATAGCTCGGGCTCAAGGTCTGATCGTAGTCATAGACCAGGGCGATGGTATTCTGCGGAACGGACATGTCGGGGGGAGACTGGCCTTTTTCTCCCTCTGTGTCAAAATCCGAGATAGACGACCTGACAGCATCTCGTAGGCTCAATTCATGACGCCTAAAGCCCTCATTGTCATCGGAGATGCCTCCGAGACTCTCGACACCCTCTATCCTTACTATCGCTTGATCGAAGCCGGGATCGAACCCGTCGTGATTGCTCCGGAAAAGCGTCCCTATCAAATGGTCATGCACGAAGTAAAACCCGGCTGGACTATCACCAAGGAATGGGAAGGCTACACCCTCAACGCCAATTTGGCGTTTTCAGAAGTAAATGAAGAAGACTACCTTGGTATTTTCTTCTCCGGTGGTCGCGCCCCGGAATACATCCGCTACGATGAGGATCTCGTCCGCATCACGAAGTATTTTTTTACGCAAAACAAGCCAATCGCTTCGGTTTGCCACGGCGTGGAAATCCCGGCCTACGCCGACTGCGTCAAGGGCCGCCGCATGGCCACCGTCCCGAAATGCCAGTTCGATCTCGAAGTTGCCGGGGGGATTTTTGTCGATGAAGCTTGTGTTATCGACGACAATCTCGTCTCCGGACGTACCTTCCACGATAATGGTCATTACCTCGGTGCTTGGATCAAAATGCTGGAGGACGCAAAAGGCTGAAAATTCTCCAAATTGGTCCAAGAATCACCCTAATCCCGACGTATCAAAAAAATGCCCCGAAGTGGACAATTTCTCCTTGCTCTTCTGGTCCTCATTTGTCCGGCCAATGGCGAGCTTCAGTTCAATCGGGACATCCGTCCCATCCTCGCCGACACCTGCTTTAATTGCCATGGTGTCGATGAAGGTTCCCGAAAAGCCGGTCTCCGGCTCGACACCGCCGAAGGAGCCTATGAAGACCACGACGGCTTCCGTGCCATCGTCCCAGGCGACCTCAAAGAGAGTGAATTAATCTACCGCATCTTTAATGACGACGAAGACGAAGTCATGCCTCCGCCCAATCATCCGCATCAACTCAACGAGACACAAAAAAACACCCTCAAGCAGTGGGTCCTCGAAGGCGGGAAATACGAAGGACACTGGGCCTTTATCCCACCGGAGAAGGCCCAGATTGGGGATTCTTCAAAATGGGGTGAAAATGCCATCGACAGCTTTATTTCCAAAAAAATCACTGAAGCCGGACTCACACCACAACCCGAAGCATCCCGTGAAACGCTCCTCCGACGCCTCTCTCTCGATCTCACCGGACTCCCTCCGACACTCGACGAGCAAAAAACCTTCCTCAACGATAAGTCTCCGGACGCCTACGAAAAACTCGTAGACCGACTTTTAAGCTCTCCTCGTTATGGCGAACGGATGGCGATGTGGTGGCTCGATGGCGCACGCTACGCCGATACCCACGGCTTCCAGGCCGACTGGGAACGCTACCAATGGCCTTGGCGCGACTGGGTCATCAGGTCCTTTAATCAGAACATGCCCTTCGACCAGTTCACCATCGAACAACT
>JAKMEV010000569.1:0-6723 GCA_022425785.1 Akkermansiaceae bacterium
GACTTGGCTTCGTCACCGGAAGATCCCTCGTTGGAGACAGCAAGAGCGGATTTCATCACGCCGACCTGATCGGCAAGTTGTTTTTGAAGGATGGAAATGACCTCGTCTTTCGTCACGGCTGGAATAGATAGTCTCCTTTCAACCGATTCGTCAAATTTCCCGTGCACCTTCTCGCAAAAGAAATAGGCTCCGCGCCATGAGCCACCTGGAACTGAGCCGAGATCTTCTGATGGATGCCGGCGGGCATGTTGAGATGAAAAAGGCGCGCGGGATTCATCGGGAGGGTGGCGTGAAATCGGCTCAATATGAAAACGGGGTGCTTTCGGGTGAACTGCGGGTGGGAGGAAAGATGAAGAAGGTTTCGATGGAGATTATTTCCAAGACGCACATGGAAAACAAGTGCACCTGCCTGATGGTTCGCAAGGACGGGCGGGTTTGTGCGCATGTCATTGCGTTGGGCTTGGAAGTGATCGATCCTCAGAACGTGCCAGTTGAGCCAGTCGTGCCGGTGGAAGATCGCTGGCCGAGGGTTTCGGAGGAGGGCAGGGAATTGGAGATGCAGGTGATGTTGCCGTTGAATGTCGAGTCGGCATGGGAGCGGGGACAGGTGATGATTGGGTTTGGGGCGGTTTTGGAGGGGGAGGAGACTTTGCTTTCGGCATTGCCGCAGGAGGGGTATCGGATGGACTCGTTTGACGAGGAATTGTGGAGGGTGCTGAGGGAATTGTTTCCGGGTGAGGCACCGGGCGTGGTGAATTTTGAGAAGGCGCAGTTTTTGCAATTGCTGGAAGGCTTGATCGGGCATCCTCGAGTGCAGTTTGGAAAGAAGGAAGAAGTGAGGGTTCACGGTCAGGGTGAACGGGTGCCGCTTAAGCTTATTGGGGAGAGGGTCATTGCGCTTTCCGGGAATTTGGGTGCGTGGAATTTGGAAGGAGGAGATTTTTATCCCCGGGCTTTGGGCTTGCCGGAAAAGTATGCAGCGGTCCTAAACTCCGGATTTCGGGTGAGTGCCGCGGAGGCGCAGTTTGTGCTGAGCCAGTTGGAGCGATGGTTTGAGGTGCCGGAGGATCTTTGGGAGGCGCTTCCGCAGGAAGGCGTGCCGGAAGTTGTGGTGCATTTGGAAGGCTCGCTGAGGCATTTGGAGGCGCGTTTGGAGTTTCGTTACGATGGCCAGAAGGCATCGTGTGAGAATGGCGAGCGGCAGTTGGTTGGGGCAACAGGGTTGCTGACGAGTTTCAGTAAAGAAAACGCGGTCATTGATTTTTTCCGGTCGTGGGGATTTGAGGGGCCTCTGAAAGGCGGGCGCATGGCCTTACGGGAGAGGGAAGAGATTTTGAAGTTTCATGCCTTTGCGGAATTGCCTCCTAAATGGTCGGTGATGAAAGGTGAGAGGTTTCAGACGGCAGCGCAGCAAGTCGTAGCGGTGAAGCCCGATTGGGAATGGCGGGATACGGGACAGGATTGGTTTGCAGTGGAGACGCGCTTTCATGCGGGTGAGGAAGAGTTGGATCGGGATCAGGTGCAACGGATGTTGCGGATGGGAAGTGCCGAGCAGAGTTTTGGACGGGGGAAGATTGCGGTGGTCGACGCGGAGTATCTTGAGGAGGTGAATGAAACGCTCACTGACTCCGAGGCGACCCAATCCTCGTCGGGTGTTTTTAAAGTCAACGCGCAGCAGGCGGCATTCCTGAAAAACAGCGCACGGGATTTTGGGATGTCGGTTGAGGACGACGAAGAGATGGAATTGGACCTGCCCGAGGTGTTGCGGCCGTATCAGGCGGATGGCGTGCGCTGGATGTATCGTCTGAGTGAACTGCAAATGGGAGGGATTCTGGCGGATGACATGGGCTTGGGTAAAACGCTGCAATCACTGACCTTTGTACAGGCTCGGGGTGGGCGGACGCTTGTGGTTTGTCCTTCCTCTCTGGTCTCCAACTGGGCCGCGGAAATTCGCAAATGGACTCCTGAACTGAGCGATGCCGAGTTTGTTGGTGGAAAGCGCGGCGAGATTCCCGAGGTTGACATTCTCATTACGAGCTATGCCATTTTACGAATCGATGCCGAAAAATTTCATGCGCAGGAATTTGAAATCGCGATTCTCGATGAGGCGCAGCAGATCAAAAATCCCGAGGCGCAAATTTCCAAGGCGGTGCATCAACTGAAAGCCAAGCATCGCTTTGCTGTGACCGGAACGCCGGTGGAGAATTCCCTGCAGGACCTCTGGTCGATCATGCACTTTGCCCTGCCGGGATATTTGGGGCCGCGAAAGGCATTTATGGAACGATTCGAAAAGCCGATGCGCAAAGGTGATGATCCCGCTTTGGCGAGACGACTTGCTCGAAGATTGAAGCCAGTGGTGATGCGGAGGCTGAAGTCCGAAGTGGCCAAGGATCTTCCCGAGCGTATCGAGCAGGTTCGCTATTGTGATCTCACCTCGAAGCAGTCGGGAATCTATCGACAGCTGCTTCAGGAAAGTCGTTCGCAGGTGGATGCGGCCGAGGATGGTAAGAAACGGATGGTGGCTTTGACGGCACTGCTGCGACTTCGTCAGGCGTGTTGTGACCTTCGCTTGCTGCCGAATTTGAAAGTCGAAGACAAAGACGCGGGAATCAAGATGGATGAGTTGGAGCAGATGCTGGATGAGGCGGTAGCTGGCGGGCACCGGGTCCTGGTCTTTAGTCAATTCGTACAGTTGCTGCAGGGCGTTGTGCCGATGCTGTTAGAAAGGGGGTGGGACTATTGTTACCTCGATGGTTCGACCAAGAAGCGCGGAGAAGTGGTCGAGAGATTTCAAGAGGGAAGTGCTCCAGTCTTTTTGATCAGTCTTAAAGCAGGAGGGGTGGGCTTGAATCTAACAGCTGCCGACACCGTGATTCATTTGGATCCATGGTGGAACCCGGCGGTGGAAGCGCAGGCCACGGACCGGGCGCACCGGATTGGACAGAAGAATGTGGTGACGAGTTATAAATTCATCGCACGGGGAACGGTGGAGGAAAAGATTCTCGCCTTGCAGGAGGAAAAGAAGCAGATCATGGAAGCGGCGCTCGATGGGGCGGGGGCTTTGGTGCCAGGATTGGAAGAAGACGAATTGTTGAGTTTGTTTCAGTGAGAAAAAACTGAATCTCTTTGAATGAAAATCGGGTGGTGATGGTCTCAGAATTGTATGAAAAAATTATTGAGACTTGGACTTGCCGTAGCAATCGCAAGCATGGGCGTGAGCTGCACAACTTCTTATGATCAATACGGACGTGCCCAATCTGCAGTGACTCCGGGAGGTGCTCTTCTGGGGGCGGCGGCTCTTGGCGTGATTGCTTATTCCGCTGGGAAAGACCGCGGGAAGTATAAGGAGCGCTACAAAAATCACGGTAGTGGAAATTATGGAGGAGGCAGGTATGGCAGCAGCCACGGGAGTCACTATGGCGGGAGTAGCTACGGTGGGGGTTGCGGAACAGGAGGATACGCCAGTGGCTATGGCCACGGAGGGTATCGCCGCCACTGAGGCAGTCGTTGATAGTCGATCGACTGGTTAAACTAACAAAGGAAGCCTCCTCGGGGGATCGATTGATTCTGCGGGAGGGCCTTCGAAGTTTTCAGACACGAAGCGATCAAATTCCTCTCGTGTTTTTTTGGAGAGTTTTTCCTGGATTGCTTCCTCGCACTCGGAGCACACCATCATGGGGAAGGGACCGAAGATCATGTCGCTACCAAAGGCCATACAGGCGATGGAGTAGTTTTTGATCTCATTCAGTGGTTTGAGGCAATGAGCGCAATCGCGAAGGTAGTCGGTATGATGTTCACTATCGTCAAAGCGATCTTCGCGCTCCCTGAGATTTTCGTTTGATTGGAAATGATTTTCCAGCGTGTCGCGGGATTCCGGTGACATTTCATCGATCATTTTCTGCCGACAGGAGAGACACATCGCGTATTCAAAAACACATTCAGGGCCTTTGTAGACTTTTGTGACGGTGTATGGGTCGGAGATTTCGTCGAAATTCTCTTTGCAGGTTAGGCATGACTTAAAGGGTCCGTCGTGCTCGACGGAATGAAACAGAGGAGGAATGTCGCTCACAGTGGTGACGTCTTAATTCGGTTGTGTGGAGAGGGCAAGTGAAGTGGGGGAAGTTGATCCAAGAATCTGCTAATTGGGGCAAAATGTCCCACGATTTCGGGGCGAATGTGGTAAAAGGCCCAAATTCAGTTCCTAAATTCAAAAGAATTAGCATGGAGATATGATTATTTCACGGCCTTTAACGAATCCTCCTGATGGAAAGAGCTCTCTAATCGTTTGATTAGAAGCATCCAAAGCGGAATAAAATTCGGATCACTTGTAAGATGTCACTCAGATTTTCGAGATTTTCAAAAAAAAAGTAATAAGCGGCACTCGGTGTGCGTCATAAAAAATAACAGAAGATGAAATTACAATGTGAAGACATTTTATAGGCAAAAGGCCCGAATGACCACGCTTCACCTGAAACCAGAAAATTATGAAAACAGCACCTAAATCCGATCGCTCGCTCGCTCAGTATGACTCTGACAGCAGTCTAAGAATCTATATGCGGGAGATTTCGAAGACTCCCTTGCTGACCACTGAAGAAGAGGTCGACTTGGCCGCCCGCATCAAGAAGGGCGACAAAGAGGCTCGCACCCTGATGATTAAAGCGAATCTTCGCCTTGTGGTTAAGATCGCCCAGGATTACTCAAATTACGGACTACCGCTCCAGGATCTCATTTCGGAGGGCAATATCGGCCTAATGAAGGCCGTGGAACGATTTGACCCGGCGAAAGGCGGAAAATTTTCGACCTACGGGTCATGGTGGATCAAGCAGTCCATTAAGCGGGCCTTGGCCAACCAGAGCAAAACGATCCGCCTCCCGGTCCATATGGTTGATAAAATCGCGAAACTTCGCCGGATCTCGAGTATGCTGACCGAGGCCTCTGGTCGCGAGCCGACTGACGAAGAGCTCTGTGAGGAGACCGGTATTTCCCGGAAAAAGCTCACCATGCTCAAGCGGGCCGCCCAGCGTCCGACTTCCCTCGATGCCCCGGTGGGGGACGATGAAAGTTCCAGTTACTCGGAAGTCATTGGTGATGAAATGGCTGTGAATCCTCTCGACGCGCTTTCAGATAAGAATATGCACGGTGAATTGGACGATTTGCTGGAAGTTTTGGACGAAAGAGAGTCGAAAATCATCGATGCACGCTTCGGATTGGGCGGAAAAACGCCCATGACACTCGAAGACGTTGGTCGTGAATTTGGGGTCACCAGAGAAAGAATTCGTCAATTACAGAATATTGCGCTCGACAAGATGCGGAAAAATTTGCGAAAACGCGAGAAGCCGATGTTGGTTTTTCCTTCGAGAGAAGCCAGCTGAGGTTAGATAACACAATCCATTGCGATTGGGATCGTAGGTGTGAAGAGTGGTAAGGGTGACCTTACCACTCTTTTTCTATCCCGTTGTCACGGGCCGAAGCGGATGGATTTCGACGTCGACGCCTTCGCTATAGAGAGAGGAAACGGGTGGGTCCTCCAAGTGGAAACCGCTCCAGACGAGAGGTTCTTTGCTCCACTCGCTTGTCTCGGCTTTTTTAAAGGGATAGGGAACATGGTGGACTTGTCCGCTGAAGAGCTCGTCCCGGTGATTGGTTGAGAAAAGAAGGTAGCGCTCGAGAAGAAAGAATTCGAGAGAGCCGGGTTCAGCGAGTTGAACCTCGCCCTTACCTCGATAGAGGTAGCTCGCTAATCGTTCCTGACCTTTTCGTAGGCAGGAGTAGTTCACGAAACCGTCCGCGGGTTCGGCGCTCATCGAGGCGTGTTGGTAGGGCAGATGAAAAAGCCGACGGGCGAGTTCGACGGCGATCGGTTGCTTGCAATCGAGTGAAAAGAACCAAACGCCCGGACGGCCGTGTTGATCGTGAACGTAGACCCTGACATTGAGCTCGAGAAAGTTTGATAGCCAGGGAACGCAGGGGAGAAAGCGTGGGCGGACTTTCTGCATGAAAAAGGGGACCAAGCCGAGGTAGGTTTTTCCTTTGTGAATGTCCACCGAGAGGTGATCGGGCAGTCGTTCTTTGACGAGGTCCGGATCGATCTCCCAATGTAAAAAGAGGAGCTCGGACCAGCGCTGGAACATGACGCCGGAAGAGCCTGGTTTTTCCCTCACCGAAAGGCGATCTGACATTGTGGGTGTTCCCATGCTGCTACCATGCGACAGGCGGCGAAATTTGCAATCGAGGATCAGACGGACAATCGCTTGCAATTCCCTCGCTCTGGTGCTTTATCTCGCTCGCCCATGGCTGACGAAAAAGACCGTAAGACTCTCGAAGAACGCAACCAGATGTCCGATCTGGAGCGCCTGCGCCACTCCTGTGCCCATGTGCTCGCGACCGCGATCTCGCGGATTTGGCCGGATGCCCAGTTTGCGGCCGGTCCTCCGGTGGAGGGTGGATTTTACTACGACGTGGATCTGGAGCACCGGATTTCACCGGCGGACTTTGATCAAATCGAAGCTGAGATGAAAAAGGTCGTGAAGGAGAATGCTCCTTTCGAACGCATGGTAGTGAGTCGTGATGAGGCGATGGTGATGGCCAAATCGGGACGTTTGGCCTCGGTCGCCGAGCGCGAAGTGGAGTCGATCTTCAAGGTGGATCTTCTAAATGACATTCCGGAAGACGAAGAGATTTCGATTTTTAAGACCGGCGACTTTTGGGATCTCTGTGCGGGAC
>JAKMEV010000574.1:0-3506 GCA_022425785.1 Akkermansiaceae bacterium
TCATAAAGGCGCACCAACATGTCAATCATTGCGCCGCCAGACTCACATCAATCCTTCTAAAAATCCACCCGAATCGTCCCAAGTATCCTTCACAAAAAACGAGCTCGCGATCGCGAGAGAACATAGAGAGCCCGTAATTAAGATAGTTTCCATGATTGTTTTGAACAAATAAGTCCTTCCAACGCTATCACCAGAGCGTCAAAGAAAAATAATGACCATCAAACTCCCGATTAATCTATTACAAGACTTCTCACATCAAAAGCTGGGTCTCAGCCAGCAATCGGTAAGTCCCATCGTTCCCCATTAATTCTTCATGACTGCCACTTTCGCCGATGACGCCGTCTTTTAAGACCAGAATGCGATCCGCGCTCTTCACCGTGGCGAGACGATGAGCAATGATCAAACTGGTCCGTCCCTTCATCAATCCATCGAGCGCTTCCTGCACCAATCGCTCGCTTTCCGAGTCCAAAGCGCTCGTCGCTTCGTCCAGCAAAAGAATCTTGGGATCAGCCAGAACGGCCCGCGCAATCGCAATGCGCTGACGCTGCCCGCCACTCAGCTTTACTCCGCGTGGACCCACCTTGGTTTCATAAGCCTCGGGAAACTCACTGATAAAATCATGCGCATTAGCCTTTCTGGCGGCCTCTTCAATCTCCTCCTTGGTAGCACCCGGGCGCCCATATTCGATATTCTCTAAAATCGTTCCTCCGAAAAGTAACACTTCCTGAGGAACTACTGCCATTGCGGCCCGACGTGTCGCTACCGGAAGATCCGCCGCCTTCACCCCATCAAAAAACAACTCCCCGCCGGTCTTATCGTAGTAGCCCAACAAGAGCGAAAAGAGGGTCGATTTCCCGGCTCCACTCGGCCCCACAATAGCAACCCGCTGTCCTGCATCGATATTGAAATCCACCCCGCCGAGCACCTCAACATCCTCCCGTGAAGAATAGGAAAACTTCATCCCCTCTGCTTTCAAAGCTCCCACCACCGGCACCTTGCCTATCTCACGATCATCCTCAACTTCATGCCCTAAAATCTCGCGAATCCTCTCGGTCGCACCCTGGGTTTTCTGAAGCTGGCTCATAATCTCCGGGAAAGCTCCCAGCGAGGCCCCCACGAAAATACTGAAGAGAATAAAGTGGGCGAACTCCTGACTCGTCAAAGTTCCTTCTGCCAACATTCCTGCTCCAAACCAAACCACCACGGAAATTGTTCCGAACAAAATAAGAATGATGAAACTAATGAAAGCGGCGCGCGCTTTCGCGCCCTTCATTGTCGACTCCAGAAAACGATCGAGCGAATCACCATAGCGGGCATCTTCAAACTCCTCGTTGGAAAACGCCTTCACATCGGCAATGCCCTGCACGGCTTCCTCAGCCACGACATTGCTCTCTGCCAAACGATCCTGCGCATCACGCGAATACTTGCGAATCTTTCGCCCTACAATCGCCACCGCCAGAACGACCACTGGAATCGACGCCAACATGAAGAGCGAGAGCTTCGGCGAGGCAATGAAGATAAAAACCAAGCCTCCCAGAAAGATCACCGTCTGTCGGGCGATCTGCGGCACGGTATTGAGCAAGGTATGCTGGAGAATCCCCAGATCCGCCGCGAGAATGGCACTCACCTCACCACTCCGACGCTCCATAAACCATGGCATCGGTAATCTCACCAGGCGCGCAAAGACGTCCTTACGCAAATCCCGCAGCGCACTTTCCCCCGACTTAATGAAGCCCCGAACCCTCCAATAGGAAATAAAAGCCTGCACCGCCAATACGGACAGCAAGGTCAATACGACCCGATTGATGTTGTCCCGCACCTTGCCTGGATCAACCCCGGCCTGCAATGCCTCCTGCGGCGAGCCAATCAGACTTCCCAGAAAATAGGGAAATGCCAGCGAAAGCCCCGCCGTGACAAACAGCGCAATCAGGGACGGAATAAAAATCTTCCGGTAGGCTCCCAGATAGCTGTAGAGCCCAAAGGTCTTCTTCCAATCGATCCCGCGTTTCTTCTTCTGTTCCTCGGACACGGGCTGAGTGAAACCTTACCCGCCGCTCCCGTCAAATCAGGACCGCCGCCAGAGGGCAAAAAGACAGCCCCGGGGCCCCAACCAAGGCTCAGGAGCTAGGCTCAGGAACCATTCCGGTGATTTCCACTTCCGTCGCCTGAAGAAATCACCCGACTGGCACCACCAATCATCAGCAGCAAAATTCCCGATTTAAGAAGCAAGCGTTTCACTCTGATCAAATGAAGTAATTGCCCCTTTCTCAACAAGCTCTCATTGATTTCAAAGAGAAAATTTGAAAGGATCACCGCTCAGTGAGAAAGCTTTACCCATTCGTGTCCCACACCTTCAGGCTCGCCCTCTCTCTTATCTTCCTGCTCGCCTGCGGAACCGGAATCTGGCTAGTTTTCAACAGCATGAGTCATCAAGCGACGGCTGAAGATCTCGGCTTATCTCCACGGGAATACGCCAACGGCACCAAACGCGCCGCCGCCATCGCCAATAAAGTCACTCCCGGCCTCAAAGCCAGCTTTAGGGAAAATAAGCTCACCTGGGGCTCCCCCGTCTTCATTCGCGCCTTCAAGGAAGAAGCCATCCTCGAACTTTGGGTCAAATCAGACGAAGAGAAATTCGTCCTCTTCAAATCCTACCCCATCGCTGGAGCCTCCGGCGATCTCGGGCCCAAACTCCGAGAAGGTGATCACCAGGTTCCGGAAGGATTCTACTACGTTGCCAAAAGACAGCTCAATCCCCGCAGCACCTTTCACCTCTCTTTTAACATCGGCTTCCCCAACTCCTACGACGCCGCGCACAAGCGAACCGGAAGCTCGATCATGGTTCACGGCTCGGATATCTCCATTGGATGCCTCGCCATGACCGATCCCTTGATCGAAGAAATCTACACCCTCTGCGATGCCGCCCTCTCGAAGGGCCAGCAATTCTTCCGTATCCACATCTTCCCCTACGAAATGACAGACGAACGACTAGCTCGGGACGCTGACGACAAATGGTTCACTTTCTGGAAAAACCTCCAAACCGGCTACCGCTGGTTTGAGGAGAAAAAAGTCCCGCCCAACGTCACCGTCAAAGAAAAGCGTTACTCATTCGAATAATGACTTTTGCTTGCCTCTCCCCACACGACTGACCAACTTCTTACATCAATGGAACCAATTACCTTTTCTCCTCTCTACATGACCCGGGTCTGGGGAGGCCGCTCCATGGAAAGCGTCTATCAACGCCAACTTCCCGATGAGCAACCCTACGGCGAGTCCTGGGAAATGAGCGACCGGGAAGACGAACAATCCATCGTCAACCACGGGCCCTTCGCCGGAAAACCCCTCCACGATCTCTGGATCAACCACCGCGAGGAAATCTTCGGGCCCGGACTCACCGGCAAGCGTTTCCCCCTCCTCATCAAAATCCTCGATGCCCGTGACGATCTCTCGATTCAAGTCCATCCGCCTGTCGAAATGGCCGAAGAACTCGGCGGCGACGCTAAAAC
>JAKMEV010000581.1:0-3837 GCA_022425785.1 Akkermansiaceae bacterium
GCCCCTGGGCTTCAGTGATCATGCCGAAATCGATGCCCTCACGGTGCAATTCAGAAAAAAGGGCGATCGTTTGGGTGATTTGATATACTTGATTGTCCACAGCAGTACCTTTCACTCGAAGTAATGATGAAATCAGCCGCAAGTCAGTTGAACCGGAGAAAATTTCTGCATGGTGCAGGAGTGTCGCTGGCCCTGCCTTGGTTTGAAACCTTTGCCGCGAGTCGTTCCGGGCAGGACCCTGCGCCCAGACGCTTTCTCAGTGTCTACCACCCCGACGGGGTCGGCCTGCCGGTGAAGGAGGATCCGGCCTGGAAGGACTGGAGCTGGTTTCCACGAGGCGGCGAGAGAGATTTCCAACTTACCAAAGTGCTCGATGTCCTCGAGCCCTTGCGCCAGGAGATCACCATTTATTCGGGGCTTTCGCATCCGGCGGCCCGAAAGGTTCACGGCCACTCCAATGCCGACCAATATCTCACCGGAGCGGCCATTGGCGGACACGGACCATATCAAAACTCGGTCTCCATCGATCAGGTTTATGCTGAACAAGTGGGACAATACACGCGCCATTCCTCGTTGGTAATGTCGACCAACGGAGGCGTCGGCGGTCCCCGGGGAGCCCAGACGCAATCCTACAATCGCAGCGGGCGACCAATCCCGGCGCTTAATCATCCTAAGCAAATCTTTGACATGCTTTTCGTCACCAGCGGGAAGGATGCCGCAGCGAAATTGGCGAGAAGCAAAAGTGCGCTGGATCTTCTCATCGCCAACACCCGCGCTCTCGGACGAAAACTTTCCAAGCATGATCAAGAGACCTTGGCACAGTATCTCGATGCCGTTCGCGACACCGAGGTGAAGTTGGAGAAAGCCCGCAAGTGGATTGATACGCCGGTTCCCAAAGTGGACACTTCGAATCTGCACCTGGAAGCGGGGCCGAAAGAAGCACAACTCTACTTCGAAACGATGTATGAGCTGATCTACCTTTCCTTCCTTAGTGATTCGACTCGCGTGGCGACCTTCCAGTTGGGTCGCGAGAATGGCGGCGGGGAACACGACCTCCTCTCGAAGGCCGTTGGTTTGGGAAATGCCCATGGCCTGACGCACGCCGTCAAGAAGCCCAAAGGCTGGGAAAATCTCGGCACCTACAACCGCTACCAAGCGGAGGAATTCGGACGCTTCGTGCAGAAGCTCAAGAACACCAAAGAGCCGAACGGACATGGGAGTATCCTCGACAACACCTTCGCGATGCATGGATCTGCTTCCAGTAGTTTCCACCTCTCCCGCAACTACCCTATCATCTCGGCTGGCGGCAAAAACCTCGGCTTCAAAAATGGCCGCTATCTCAAGTTCGGCAAAGGTAACGAAGACAATCAAGCCGGTGCCGGCATCGTCAGCGACAAAGGCTGGCGCGGAAAAGTGGAAGTCGAAGAACTCCCCCTCTCCCAACTCTTCGTCACCGTCCTGCAACGCCTCGGTGTTGAGACGGACGCTTTCGGTGGCTTCACCGGGGCCTTGGATCGGGTTTAGGATTTGGGTATCCCCATCATGAAATCTCCATTCGCTACTTTCCGAGTCCTTGTCGTCCTATTATTGCTGGCAGCTCCCCTCATGGCGCGAAAGCCGAACGTCATTGTCATCTTCACCGATGACCAAGGCACTATTGATATGAATTGCTATGGGGCGAAGGATTTGGTCACGCCGCACATGGATGGGTTGGCGAAGCGGGGCGTGCGGTTTACCCAGTTTTATTCGGCGGCTCCGGTGTGTTCGCCGTCGCGCGTGGGGCTCTTGACCGGGCGGACGCCGCAGCATGGTGGTTTGAATGGCAATGTGGGACTCAACTCGGTGGGGATGCCTTCGAGCCAGGTTACGATCGCCGAGGAATTTAAGAAGGCGGGTTACGCCACGGCGCATATTGGCAAGTGGCATCTCGGTCATCACAAGGAAACCATCCCCAACGGCCAGGGCTTCGATTATTCCTTCGGACATCTTGTCGGGTGCATCGATAACTATTCCCACTTCTTCTACTGGAGTGGACCCAACAAGCACGACCTCTGGCGGAATGGAAAAGAGGTGTTTCACAACGGCGAGTTCTTTCCCGATCTCATGGTCAACGAAGCCGGTGCGTTCATTGATCAGAACAAGGAGAAGCCTTTCTTCATCTACTTCGCCCTCAATACGCCGCACTATCCTTATCAAGGATCGCCCCAGTGGTTGGAGCATTACAAAGACCTTCCTTATCCCCGCAATCTCTACGCGGCCTTTCTCTCAACCACCGATGACCGGATTGGCACTCTCCTGAAGAAGGTCGATAACGCAGGCCTGACCAAGGACACCATTGTCATTTTCCAATCGGACCACGGAGCCTCGGAAGAAGTGCGGGCGCATAACGGCGGCGGGAGCGCCGGGCCGCATCGTGGAGCCAAGTTCAGCCTCTACGAAGGAGGGCTTCGTGTCCCCGCCATCATCTCCTGGCCGGGCACGATCCCCGAAGGCGAAACCCGTGATCAATTCGCCACCGGCTGCGATTGGTATCCCACCTTGATGGAGCTTTGCAAAGTCTCCGCCGGGGCCCACAAGATCGATGGCAAGACCCTCCTGCCCGTCATCAAATCAAGGAAGGCCCAAACCGCGCATGAGAGTTTTAATTGGAAATCCGGAAAGTATGTCGCGATCCGGGAAGGAAAGTGGAAGTTGATTACTAGTGGAAAAAAGATCGAACTCTACGATCTACCCAATGACCTGGGAGAGGCGAACAACCTCGCCAAGAAGCATCCGGAGATCGTGGAACGATTACAGGGAAAGAGCCGCGAGTATTGGCGGAGTATTGCGACGAAGAAGTGATCGTCGTCGAAAGCGGTGCTTTTGATGCCCCTCATCCGCACCAAAATTGAAAATTCCGGCTACTTTAGCCAACCCAGCTTCACGAGGAAGTCCTCGGCTTCCTTGGTCGTGAGCTTCAGGTGTTCTCCGCGATTGAAAAATCCGTGACCGGCGCCTTCGTAGGAAACGAGTTTGCAGGGTCGCTTGAGTTTTTTCATCTGCCTCTCGAATACTTCCACCGTGCCAATCGGCACCGTGGTGTCTTTCGAGCCATGCATGATCAAGGTCGGTGGAGTGTCCTTGCTGACGTGGTGGGCGGGTGAAAGGTCTTCGGGCTTTGCCACGCCGAAACGTTCAATGGGGAGGGTGCGCCGAGCTTTCCATTCCCCAAGACTGGCCAGAGTGGTGGCGGGATTAAAGAGGATCATGGCGTTGGGTCGTTCGTCGCTGCCCAGGCCATCCAGAGTGCCAATGCTCGCGGCGATGTGCCCGCCTGCCGAGCCACCGGCGGTGGCGATGCGTTTGGGATCAACACCGAGTCTGTCGGCATTTTTTCGGATCCATGCTAGCGCGGCCTTTCCGTCCTTCACGCATTCAACGGCGGGAGTTCCGTGGCGGCTTTTCACCCGGTAATCCACCAGCATCGCGATCATCCCGCGTTTGGCCAGGTGTCGCGCCTGTGGTTCGAACTGAGCTGGCGATCCGGCATTCCAACCACCGCCAAAAAAGAACAAGATGGCGGGCTTGGCCTGGCCGTCGACTTTTTCGCCAAAGATCCACGTTTTCAATTCAACCTCGCCCACCGTTCGGTATACCTCGGTTCGGGCATCGGCGATCTTGGGTGGATAAGGTGGTGCGGCGGGCAGATTGGTGACGAGAAGGAAGAGCGCGAATGAGCGGAGCATGAGGAATGAAACGCAATAAAGAGTAATTTGTTGCAACAAATTATTGTTGGCCTTTGGTGCCGCGCGAGGATGGGGTGGAAATCGCAAGGGCGTTTTCGTCTCTTTGCAAGGC
>JAKMEV010000597.1:0-2521 GCA_022425785.1 Akkermansiaceae bacterium
GTAATGAATCCCCTCCACTCCCTCGGACGCCTAACGCTCAGCTTCATGAGCTACCTTGGGCAATTGGGGTATTTGGTCGGCGGAATCATCGAGTCTCTTCTCAAAGGCCAACGTCGCTACCAACAAACTTTCGCACAAGTCGCGGAGATCGGTGGACGCTCTCAAACGGTGGTCATTATCACCGGTGCATTCACTGGCGCGGTTCTGGCAGCGCAGGCGCTTTTCCAATTCAAACTCTTCGGCCTCGAAACTGCTGCCGGGGGTCTCGTCTCGGTCGCGATGCTTCGTGAGCTGGGACCCTCAATCACGGGACTGATGTTAGCAGGACGGGTCGGGTCGGCGATGGCCGCTGAAATTGGCACAATGAAGGTGACGGAGCAAATCGATGCCCTTCGCTCAATGGCAGTGCATCCCATCGACTATCTCGTCACGCCGCGACTCGTCGCGATGATCATTTCTGTTCCTCTTCTCATTGCCGAAGCAGCGGCTTTCGGAATCTTTGCCTCCTACATTATCGGGGTGCATGTTTTCCACGTCGAAGCCGCCTACTGGGTTGCCAATATGACAAAATACGCCGACCTCTCCGACGTCTTCATCGCGGTGATTAAAGGGCTGAGCTTCGGCATTCTCATCGTCATTATTTCCT
The DNA here is from genome assembly GCA_022425785.1 of Akkermansiaceae bacterium. Lineage (GTDB taxonomy): Bacteria > Verrucomicrobiota > Verrucomicrobiia > Verrucomicrobiales > Akkermansiaceae > SW10. The sequence continues at coordinate 647 of JAKMEV010000597.1, forward strand.
GCCATCAAGGCCTCAAAGCCAGCAACGGAGCAGTCGGTGTCGGAAGAGGAACCACCAACGCGATGGTCTACTCCTCTCTGGCCATTCTCATTGCCAACTTCTTCCTCACACTACTGATGCAGCATTTCTTCCCAGCGGAATTTATGACGAATTAGGAAAAATTATTTCTGATAATATACCCAGACGAAGCCAGTCCGCTCCTCTTTCATGAGTTCCCTGCGCTTGTCATCGTGCTCAATCCTTTTTTTATTCCGCTCCTGGCGAGCCTCCTTGGTAGGAATTTTTGAGAGCTTGTCACGGAGCTCATTGAATTCTCGATCCAAGGCCTTGATCTGCTCTTTAGCCTCCTCCCCGGAAGCGCCCCCAAGGGGAGACTTCAGACTCACCCGGTCACCGACAATGAGGTCGAGCTTTCCATCTCCATTGAGGTCATCAACCCAAACACGTGAAGAATCGCCAACGAAAGCATTCTCATTCACCCAACGACTGGCATTCTTAGTCCCTGTGGTCAGTGTCTCGAACTTACCCAGAGAAATCGGCTTGCCTTCACCAGCAGAATTCTCAGACCAAACCACCTCTCCCCCGGCACCACCGGAGAGCATGTCGAGATCACCATCGCTATCCCAATCGATGAAGAAGGGATCACTGTGATAGCTGGGGATTTTGAGCGCCTTATCTCCGCAATCGATGCGGCTCGACTCGGGCTTGAACTTTCCTTTCCCTTCACCCTCGAACCAATAAAATGTTCCTTTGAAATTACCCACGACGAGATCGAGGTCGCCATCGGAATCGAAATCGACAGCCGTCGGCCGAGTGCAAATACGCGATGTGACGGGATCGGTCTTTCCTATCTTCTCGGGCGTGATGATCAGGAACTTTCCGTCTGTTCCTTTCAGCGGATCCGGCTTCCTAAATCCGCCACCTTTCTTTCCCCAAAGCACCTGAAAGAGACCAGCCATTTCGGGAAGATCGTCCCCGCTGTATGAACCGGAAAGAATGTCGATATTTCCGTCGCCATTGAGATCCACAACCTGTGGAGTCGAGGAAGTGCATCACCAGACACCGGGTATTTTGACCGGTCGGCCGTCGACCTCGAGAAGTTTCCCTTGAGCGAACTTCCCGTCGCCAAGCCCTTTAAAGGTATGAATGTAGCCATTGGCGAATTGACCGACTAAAAGTTCTTTTTCCCCATCACCATCGAGATCATGGAGACAGGGAGCGGCGTAGCCGGGAGATTGGGTCTTGATTGGCTGATCTCCGCCCTTGAGCTGAACCGGGGCTTGGAATTCATAAGCCTCTGCAAATGAGGGCCACAACAGAGAGAGGGCGAAGACGGACGTTTTCATCACTTGTAAACCGCTTCCTGGCCACAATTCTGTCTGAAAGCGACAAAAATGAGAGTTCCGCATTAGTCTTGCCGCAACTCCCAGCCCCCGCTATGTCGCAGGAGAAACATTTCGTTATGGAGACCTTCAACAACCCAAGTGTGTCCCCGCTCGATTTTGCGAGCTCCCCGATCAACCGCACTCTCACGGCGGAACAAAAGATCGAATACTATCGCCAAATGTCCCGGATCCGACGCTTCGAGCAAGGCTCATTGAAACAGTATAACATGGGCAAGATGGGCGGCTTCCTTCACCTCTACATTGGTCAGGAATCGATCGCGGTAGGATGTGCTTCACTGATGGGCGAACACGACCACATGATTACCGCTTATCGTTGTCACGCACACGCCTTGGCCGTTGGGATGAACATGAACGAATGCATGGCCGAGCTTTTCGGTAAAACCACCGGCTGCTCCAAAGGCAAAGGCGGATCGATGCACTTCTTTGCTCCTGACAAGAACTTCTGGGGTGGCCACGGCATCGTCGCCGG
>JAKMEV010000016.1:0-3694 GCA_022425785.1 Akkermansiaceae bacterium
AAATCACTCAGATCATGCAGAAGAGAAATACACACCTAACTCATCGCACCATGTTTGCCTTAGCGGCACTCGTGATCGCGCCGCTCTCAGTCGAGACCGGATACGGTCAAGAGGACTTGCTCAGGCAAGAAACGATTCGCCGTCAACAGGACGTGGCTAAGGCCGACGAACTTCTTAACGAGGGTCGTGAGGCCTACGGTAATAAGGAGTTTGAAACGGCGGTTCAAAAATATCGGGAGGCCCTTAATACCCTTCCGTATGGAACTGCAACTAGCGATCGCCGCGAGTTCATTACGAAGAGCCTCGAAGAAGGCTCCGTTGCGCTGACCCAACAGTTTCGTCAGGAGGGCAAATATCAGGAAGCTCGTGATCTCCTCGAGGAGATCGATAAGAACAATCCAGGGAATCCAGCCGCTAAGAAGGGCCTCGAGTATCTCGACGATCCTACTCGTACTGAGGTAGGCCTGACCTACGAGCACACCGAGAATGTCGAGAAAGTCCGCCGCTCTCTATACAAGGGTGAAAGCTTTTACAACCTTGGTCTCTACGACAAGGCGGAAGAAGAGTTTAAACAGGTTCTTCGCACAGACCCATACAACAAGGCAGCTCGTCGTTGGCTGGAGCGTTGTTCTTCGGTTAAGTCAGATTACTACCGTGCTGCTTACGACCAGACAAGAGCTGAGATGCTAATGCAGGTTGATCGTGCGTGGGAACTCGCCGTCCCTCCACTTGGTGAGCAGGTCCGTCAGGGACCTGACATTGACTCAGGTCAAGACCGTGAGCGTTCGATTATTGCCAAACTCAACCAGATCATCATTCCTGATGTTAAGCTGAACAACATCACTGTGGAGGAGGCTGTAGAGTTTCTTCGCCTCCGCTCCATTGAGTTGGACAATACCGTGATCGACGAAAGCCAAAAGGGTATCAACTTTGTAGTTCGCACTCCCAAGACTCTTGGTGAGGATGGAGGAGCTGCTGGTGATGATGAAGCTCTGGACGGTGGCGACGGATTTGGTGATGCCACAGATCCGAATGCAATCCTGATCAAGAACCTTGAATTGAAAAATGTTCCTCTTCGCGTGGCTCTTCAATATATTTGTGATGAGGCAAAGCTTCGTTACAAAGTCGACGAGTTCGCGGTTACGCTTCTTCCTATCACCGAAGGTGAGGATGCAGATATTGTTCAGCGCCGCTGGACTGTTCCTCCTACCTTTGAGACTTTCATCACTACAAGTGGTGGTGGTGAGGGTGGTGGCGCCGGAGGTGATCCCGATCCATTCGCTGCAGGTGACGATAACGGTCCAGCAGGGATCGAGCCTCGCAAAGATATCGTGACTCTCCTCAAAGAGAATGGAGTTTCCTTCCCTCCGAATGCCTCGGCCAGTTTTCTGAAAAGTTCAAGCACTCTGATTGTGCGGAACACGCCAACGAACCTCGAGTTGATCGATGGTATCGTGCAGGCTGCGATCAATGACACTCCCCGCCAGATTCGGGTCACCACCAAGTTTGTGGAGGTTTCCCAGGAGAATGGTGAGGAGCTTGGCTTCGATTGGATCGCAACTCCATTTGGAGTGGGTAGCAATTACTTCCTCGGTGGTGGCACCGTTGGGAGCGGAACTGCTCGTAACAACACCGACTTTATTGGAACGGTAGATCGGGTAAACATCCCCGGGATTCCTGCTTCTCCCCAAGAGAACGTTTCCAACATCGTAACCTCTAGCCTCAGAAGCGGTTCTGCTGCGGTCAATCGTAACAGCATTGATGCGATCTTAAACAATCCGACTCGGACTGCTGCAGCTAACAGTGTTGCTCCCGGCATCCTTTCCATGACTGGATTGTTCAGCAGTGGGCAGGTTCAAATGATTATGCGCGGTCTCGCCCAGAAAAAAGGTGCTGATATTATGACTGCGCCAAGTGTTGTAGCCCTTCCGGGTCAAAATGCTACGATTGAAATTATCCGCGAGTTTATCTACCCAACCGAATATGAACCACCCGAGCTTCCTAACCAAGTTGGTGGTGGCATTGGCAACCAGCAAGGTGGTGTTGGCGGCGGTGGTGGCGGAGCCGGTTTCCCCGTGACTCCTGCAACGCCCTCGGCATTTGATACCAAAAACACTGGTGTCACTCTCGAAGTCGAAGCCCAGATCGATGCAAATGACAGCATCATTGAGCTTCGTTTCACTCCGACGATCGTTGAGTTTGAGGGTTTCATTAATTATGGTAGCCCGATTACGGCTCCGGCAACTGACGCACTTGGAAACCCTGTGCAGGTCGTGATCACAGAAAACCGCATCGAGATGCCAGTCTTCTCAATCCGCAGTGTGAAGACCGGGCTCACTATCTATGATGGCTATACGGTGGCTGTTGGTGGTCTGATGCGCGAGGATGTCCAAAGTGTCGAAGATAAAGTGCCTGTTCTTGGTGACTTGCCTTACATTGGACGACTTTTCCAGACCAAGGCTCAAAACCACATCAAGAGTAACCTCATCATCTTCGTGACTGCTGAGATCATTGATGCGACTGGTAAGCGTGTGAATGGTGGTGATACAGCAACCGTTCCTCCTGTTGGTGGTGGTGCGGCAGACACTGCTCTTCCAAGTCTTCCCGGAGATTAATTCGGAATAATTCTTTCAAGGCGGGATCTGTCATTCAGATCCCGCTTTTTTTGTTTTTGGAGCCCGGGCTGGTATCCTTTAGCGTTTTAAGAGAGTATCCTTCTATGCGAGTGTTAGCGCTGAGCGGTGGGATTGCGACTGGGAAGTCGACGGTAGGGAAGATGATACATCGCCTGATGCCGACAACCGCATTTTTTGATTGTGACGAGTCGGTGCAATGTCTGTTGCAGGCGCAAGAGGTTTTAGAGGAGATCTCAGAGACTTTGGGGCAATCTGTGATCAAGACTGACGGATCTCTGGATCGCGCGACTCTGAGGAAACTTGTTTTCGAAAATGAGATTTCAAGGGAGAAGTTGGAGACTATTCTCCATCCAAAAGTAAGAAAGGAATGTCTTGAGAAACTAAATTTTTATTCTAAAACATCTCCAACGACGCTGTTTGTCGCAGATGTTCCGCTTCTTTTTGAAAGCGGATTTGATTTTGGTCAGGAGCTAAATCTGGTCGTGGCTACTTCTCAAGCTACGCAACGGACCCGCCTCAAGGCTCGGAGTCACTTCGAAGACAGGATGATTTCATCGATTCTCAAAGCGCAGCTTCCAATTATGGAAAAGGTTGCCAGAGCGGATGTCGTTTTTTGGAATGAGGGGAGTCTCTCCATTATGGAGAGACAACTCGCACGATTCCTGAAATCCCTTTCTATTTCATGACTGAAGAGCAAGAGCCTAACAAAGACGTGGCTGCAAAACCTGTGGCCAAAAAAGCAGCCAAAAAGGCAGCCAAAAAGGCAGCCAAAAAGGCAGCCAAAAAGGCAGCCAAAAAAGCGACGAAGAACGCAACAGCTGAAAACGTGAAGCTTGAGAATGGTCCGGAGTTGGATCTCCAAGTTGAGGCAATTGTGGACGAGAAGGATGATGCGATGGCCGAGGCTGTGGCCGCCGAGTTGGCTGCTACACAAGCTGCAGAAGCTGCGGTGAAAGCTGCTGAGGTTGCACGGTTAGCGGCTGAGAAGGCTGCAAAAGCGGCTCTTGAAGCATAGAAAAAAGCAACCTCCAAAAAGGTAGCCGAATAGCAGGTTGAGG
>JAKMEV010000021.1:0-5412 GCA_022425785.1 Akkermansiaceae bacterium
CTTCGGCAATCGTGGAGCAAAGCTCGCGTGCTTTTGACATCACGGCGGAATCGTCTTCAAGGATCTTCATGGAGAAGCCATAGCCACGACTTTCCGATCCGGCAACCGTTAGATTGAAAAAATCCCGGCTGTGTTTGGGTAGACCTATGGTAAATTAACCAAAGATGGACAAAAAGACTACTTTTATCGCCGCCGGTTGGGCTCTCAGCTGCGGAGCCGCCTTCTTCATCGGACGGGCCGACTCCGACGCTCCATCCAATTCGACACCAGCGAATAACAGCACCCTGGTGTCCTCCTCAGGCCAAAACCGAACCATTTCCCGAGATACCACCACTTCTTCCAAATCTTCATATAGAAGCGGGCGCGCACTCACAGGCAGCGGAACTCCGGACGAACTCCAATTATCCGTTGACGATTTACTCGCCATCACCGACCCCATTTCCAGAACCCAGGGATTTCTCGAATTGGTCGAAAACCTGAGCCCCGACCAGTTTCTCTCGGTCGTGGACTACTACCGCAGTTTTGGCGTCGATGACCAACAATTTGGAGAGTACGGCATCCTCCTCACCGCCTGGGCCAAGGTCGACCCACTTCAAGCCCTTACCTACGCCAGCGAGAAAACAAGAGGCTCTTTCGCCCGCCAAACAATTCTCGCATCCTGGGCCAAAAATGATCCTGAATCCGCTATTTCCTGGGCCAAGGGAAACTTCGAAGAAGGAAATGACTCCCGGGATCCGGCCAATCCATGGCTCGTCGGGGTGATCAAAGGAATCGTCTCGCAGGACATGCCGCGCGCCACCCAACTCCTCGAAGAGCTGCCATACTCCCGTGGACGCTCCGAGGCCCTGGACTCTATCTTCGACTCCCTCAACCGCCAGGGAACCGAGGCCACCAAGGAGTGGATTTCCCGTCTTTCGGACGAACAACTTCAAGCCGGGGCCGCCTCCCGCCTCGCCGAAAAAATGGCCGAGATCAATCCTCAAGAAGCGATCGAATGGGCTGGCAGTGTCAGCGAGGAAGCTCTCAAAAATTCCGCTGACGACATTGTCGAAAAGTGGGCTGAGAATGACTTAAAAGGAGCACAAGCCTGGGTGGACAGCCAACCCACCGAAATCGCGTCTTCGGCAGCTCCCGAGCTCATCGACGCCATCATTGATCAGAGCGGAGTCATCGCGGCCTCCGCCTGGCTTTCGCAACACGAAGGAAACCCCGCATTTGACCGCACGGTGCAAACCCTCGTCTGGAATTCCATGCGCGAAACCCCGGAGCTTGGGTTTGATTGGATTATGAAAATGACCAACGAGCGCGAGCGCGCCCGCACCGCCCACCGCACCATCGGAGATTGGGCCAGACGGGACATGGAGGGGGCCTATGACTACGTGCAAAACAATCCTGTCCCAGAAGGCATTCAGAAACGCCTCGAATACCAACTCAAAGAGTCCCAAAAATCAAAGTAAGAAAAGACTATGAAAACCCTGTACACCATCATTTCATTCTTCGCATTGAGTATCGCAGCCTGTAAATCCGAAGCCGATAAAGACACCGTGCCCAAAGACCACATTACCATCACCCTGGGCGGAGGCTGCTATTGGTGCGTCGAAGCCGTCTTCCAGCAACTCGACGGCGTGGCTTCTGTGACCTCCGGATTCATGGGGGGCCATATTCCCAACCCCACCTACAAGCAAGTTTGCGAAGGAACGACTGGTCATATCGAGGTGATCAACGTGGTTTACAATCCCAAGGTCATTTCCACCAAAACCATCCTAAAATGGTTCTGGAAAGCCCATGACCCCACGAACCCACTTGGTCAGGGTGCCGACATTGGCGAGCGCTACACCAGCAACATTTTCTACCACAGCGACGAGCAAAAAGCGGATGCCGAGTGGTCTAAAAAGACCGCTCAGGAGGCCTTCGCAAAGCCGATCGTAACCAGGATTCGTAAAGTCGGAGTCTTCTACAAGGCGCAGGCAGATCACCAAAACTACTACGCCCGGATGAAAAACAAAAACCCCTACTGTCGGGCGGTCATCACTCCCAAGCTCGAAAAGCTTAACTTGGAAAAGTAAGAGTTAGACTTTGGGCTTACAAACAATGGGAATGGCCTCGCACACCTCCCGCCAGTTAGGAAAATTCCATTGATTGGGGAAACCGGCACACTGCACTGGTTTGACCTCCTGCAGACGGCAATTTCTTCCATCGAGCATGATGCACTCGGTAGTTCCCGACTTATCGATGAGAGATAGGCCCAAGCGATTCTCGCGCAGCCGGGTATAGTCCTTCACGAATTCATAGAGAGGAATTCCAAGATAATCGGCGATCACCTCAACCTCTCCCTCTTCCAACACGACATCGCCCTCCCACTGACAACAGTTGGTGCAGCGCTGGCATTGATACCAAACCCCTCCCTCTGCTTTAGCCATAAGCTCCGGAAGCGATCTTGCGATGGTAGGAATCCACCTTACGCAAAAAACCTCTCCACTTGTATCCCGGACGACCATTGTCCAAAAGGAAATGCGGACAGTTCTTGTTAGGAGGATTCTTCCCTTTGCGGGGCCACGTATAATGCGGCACCACTTTGGAAAGAGGGATCTTGTGCTTATACATTAACCAAGCCGCCAGCTTCGCGGTTCGCTCGGTGGTTGCAGATCTGCTATTGCCAGGATGCTCACACATTTCGATGCCAATGCTGTATCGGTTTCCCGGACCATCATAATCGGCGTGATTTCCCTGCTCGGTCGTCGGAAGGTGCTGCACCGCGATATCCTCATCAACGGTGTAATGCCACGAGAGACGCCCCAGCGCACCGCGTTTGAGCGCCAAAGAATGGCGACGGGCATCGGCCCCTTTACTCCAATTTTGGGTCGAGTGGATTGTAATATAACGGGGGCTCATCGACTTACGAGACCGACCTCTCGCCCGATAAGAAAGGTAATCATACTTGATCCCAACCTGCTTCATGAGACTGGATGCGCTGATCCTACTGCTCCCCACGGAGGGAGCGGATTTCGAAACAGACGCCGTTTTCTGTGACCGGTCATGAATTCCGGTATACTTGTTTCCCGAACCATAGCCGAAGGGACGGTAGACATCACTCCCCGAGACAATGGGCGGGTCCGGAGAACACGCCACAAAAATGCCAACTCCCAGACTGGTAAGAGCGAACCATAGCGCCTTAGTTTGCATGAGCTGAGAGTTTAACACAGTAAACAGCCGATAGAAAGCATGGGATCACTTTTCTGAAATTTCCCCAACTTTTGAAAAACTCCCACCTCACACTCAAAGAAGAAAGTAATTTTAAAGAGATTCCTCGGGAGTTAATTGAATCCAAAATAGGTCTCCAGTCCTGGAAGCTCCTTTTTAAGAGCGGCCGCACCTTCCGGCGTGGCTTTGGAATCCCACAAGTAAAGCTTCTGCAGCTTTGGCAAGACCTTGAGTTTCAGCAAGCCTGCATCAGTCACCTTACTGCCGTAGAGATTAAGCCATTCGAGTTCTTTCAGCTGTGCAACCGCATCGAGCCCCCCATCACCAATCTCGGTCTGGCTGAGATCCAGCCTCGTGAGATTCTTCATCTTGGGCAACTCGGATATCAAAACGCTCTCGGAAATTAAGGTTGAGCCAACCTTCACCGTGGCGAGAGAGTCAGCGATCGGAGCCAGCTTTTTGAATCCCTCGTCATTAAGCGATTTCCGAAGGCTGACTGCGGTAAATTCGAGCTCGGTGGAATCTTGGGAGACATACATCAAGGAGGTCTTGAACAACTCGTCCCGCTTGAGGGCATTCAAAGCCCCTTCAATGGCTTTCCGCTTGGCAGCCGCTTCGTCTTCAACCTTCCTTTTAGCCAACTCTACGGCCGCTTTCGCTGCAGCGAGCTCTTCCGGCGACGCCAATTTAGCAGCCGCATCAAGAATGCTCTGCGGAGCGTTCAGCTCCCTAAGAGTTTGATCTTTCGGCTGTTGGTTTCCTTTTGGAAGGCTGCCTACCCACCACTCGAGAAGTGCAATTTCCGGAGCCTCCATTTGGGTCTTCTTCTTGGGAGGCATGTGATAATCATCATCTTCGGGAAGACGAAGCACCTCGATCATGAAGCTTTCCTTCACATCTCCCGGAACAAGAGCAGTGGCTTCCTCTCCCCCCGCGAGAAGTCCTTCCCAACTATCCAACAAGAGACCGCCTTTTTTCTTCTGATCTTTTCCGGCGCCATGACAGTCATAGCACTTTCCCTGTAGGATAGGGACGACCACATCGGCATAGGCCAGACGATCCTCAGGAGCTTTGAAATTCTTTGACTCCTCTCCCGAGGCTACAAAAATCACACCCCCGAAACTGGCTAAGGAGATCCACAGCGACTTAGTTTGCATAAGAGAACTACCTACCATAGCAGACAAACGACAGAAAGCCTTCGATTGATTTTTTGGGAAATCTAGCAGCTCCACCTCACCGGCTAGGCGCGATTAGTTGCTCCCGAAGAAAAACTCCAATTCAGGAATCTCCTTTTTAAGCGCTTCCGCACCTTCGGGCGTTGCCTTGGAATTCCATAAGTAAACCTTCTCTAATTTGGAAAGAGTTTTCAGCTTCAGCAACCCCTCATCCGTCACCTCGGTGTTGTGAAGATTGAGCCACTCAAGATTGGGAAGCTGGGCCACGGCTTCAAGTGAACCACTCCCGATCTCCATGTCACTGAGATCAAGCCTTATCAGATTCGTCATCTTGGGCAACTCGGAGAGCAGGGCCCCTTCGGAGATCGAAGTTGAGCCAATTTTTACCGTGGTGAGCGAGTCTGCGATTGGAGCCAGCTTTTTGAATCCCTCGTCATTGAGCGATTTCCGAAGACTCACCGCAGTAAATTCAAGATTAGTGGAATCCTGGGAGACATACATCAGGGAGGTCTTGAACAACTCGTCCTGCTTGAGGGCATTCAGAGCACCCTCGATCGCTTCCCGCTTGGCAGTCGCTTCGTCCTCAGCCTGCTTCTTCGCCGCTTCCTCGGCAGCTTTGGCCGCCGCGAGTTCTTCCGGTGTGACCAACTTTGCAGCAGCATCGATGATATTCTGTGGGGCATTCAACTCTTTGAGAGTCTTATCTTCAGGCTGTTTGTCCCCATCGGGAAGAATTCCGACCCACCACTCGAGAAGTTCGATCTCATGAGCCTCCATCTGATCCTTTTTGGGAGGAGGCATGTGGTAATCATCATCTTCAGGAAGATGAAGCACCTCGATCATGAAACTTTCCTTCACGTCTCCTGGAACAAGAGCGGCGGCCTCTTCTCCCCCTTCGAGAAGCCCTTCCCAACTATCCATCAAAAGACCCCCTTTTTTCTTTTGGTCCTTCCCTTCGCCATGACAAGCCAAGCACTTTGCCTCGAGAATCGGAACGACCACATCGGCATAAGCCAAACGATCCTCGGGGGCCTTG